>NZ_CAXTBY010000021.1:20934-49180 GCF_964242245.1 uncultured Methylobacterium sp.
CGCTGAGCGCGGGGAAGATCTCGCGCCCCTGCGGCACGTAGCCGATCCCGGCGCGCGCGCGGGCCGTCGGCGCGGCCCGGGTGAGGTCGCGGCCGTCGAACCGCACGGTGCCCATGGTCGCGGGCAGGTAGCCCATCAGGGTGCGTAACAGGGTGGTCTTGCCCATGCCGTTGTGGCCGAGGATGCCGACCACCGCGCCGGGCGCGACGGTGAGCGAGATGCCACCGAGGATCGGGATGCGGCCGTAGCCGGCGTGCAGGCCCTCGACGGAGAGCAGGGGTTCGACGGAGCGCAAGGGTTCGGCGCTCGGGGCGGGCTGCGGGCTCATGGCCTCACGCCGCCTGCTTGCCGAGGTAGACGTCGCGCACGCGCTGGTCGGCGAGCACCGTCCCGACCGCGTCCTCCATCAGGATGCGGCCCTGGTTGAACACCGTCACGGTCTTGGCGATCATCCGGATGAACGGCATGTCGTGCTCGACCACGATCACGGCGTGCGTCCGGTTGATCTCGCGGATCAGGTCGGCGGTGCGGTGGACCTCGTCGTGGGTCATGCCGGCGGCCGGCTCGTCCAGCAGGATCAGCGTCGGCTCCTGCGCGAGTACGGTGGCGATCTCGACCCACTGCCGCTGGCCGTGGGCGAGCTGGCCGACCATGCGCTCCGCGATGTCCGTGAGCCGCAGCCGCGTCAGCGTCTCGTCGACGATCCGCTTGGTGTGGGCCATCGACTTGCGGCGGCAGGCGGCGATGAACACGTTCTCGCGCACCGACAGGCCGTTGAAGACGTTGGGCACCTGCGTCTTGATGCCGACGCCGAGGCGGGCGATGTCGTGCGGGTTGGCGCCGGTGATGTCGGTGTGGCGGAACCGGATGCGGCCGGCGCTCGGGGTGAGCTGGCCGGTCAGCATCTTGAAGAAGGTGCTCTTGCCGGCCCCGTTCGGGCCGATCAGGCAGCGCAATTCCACTTCGCCGAGGACGAAGTCGACGGCGTCCACCGCCGTGACGCCGCCGAAGCGCATGGTGGCGCCGCGCGCCTCCAGCAGCGGCTGCACGGCCGGAGCCGCGGCGGGGCTCATCGGCTCGTTCCCTCGGCCAGCGCCGGTGTCGGCACGGGCGCGGCGGGCGCTTTGCGCGCGGTGAACCGGCCGGCCGCGCGCAGGACGAGGCGGCGCGCCACGGGCACGAGACCCTCGGGGACCAGCAGCACGAAGCCGACCAGCACGATCCCGAGGCCGAGGTTGGAATCGACCACGTTCTGCGTGCCCGCGGCGATGATCAGCGCCTGGATCAGCACCGCCCCGAGCATCGGCCCGATTAGGGTGCCCAAGCCCCCGACGAGCACGAAGATGATCACCTGCGCCGACATCGACAGGCCGAACACCGTCGGGCTGATGAAGCCGCCCCAGTTGGCGTAGAGGCAGCCGGCGAGCCCCGCGATGCCGGCCGCGATCGTGAAGGCCAGCAGCTTGTACAGCCGGGGGTCGTAGCCGATGAGCTGCGCCCGGGTCTCGTTCTCGCGGATCGCCACGACGACGCGGCCGAAGCGGCTCGCCAGGATGCCGCGCAGGAGCGCGTAGACGAGGATCAGGGCCGCCATCGCCGCGTACCAGAGCCCGTCGATGTCGAGCGAATTGCCGGCGTCGCCGATCTTGTTGATCACGGGGATCGCCGGGATGCCGTTGAAGCCGCCGAGTTCCGCCTGCCCGATCCGGTACTGGCTCCCCGAGGTGGTGTTGAAGAGCTGGAACAGGATCACCGAGACGGTGAGCGTGATGACGCCGACGTAGGCGTCGCTGATCCGGCCGTAGAACATGAAGTAGCCGAGTGCGGCCGCAAACAGCATCGGCACCGCGATGGCGATCAAGATCGGCAGGGTGCTGTCGCCGAGGTTGATCACCGCGACGGCGTAAGCGTAGCCGCCGAGCCCGAGGAACGCCGCCTGCCCGAACGACATGATGCCGCCGTAGCCCCAGACGAAGCCCTGGCTGAGCGCGAACATGGCGAGTGCGGCAAAGCCCGTCATCTGCACGAGGCCGAACTGATCGACGACGAGCGGCGCGCCGACGAGCAGGGCGAACCCGCAGGCGAGCACCGCGGCAAAGCCCGCGCGGCTCGCGATCGTCCCGGAGCGGGAGGTCGTGGGCGTCATAGGCTGCGCCTCAGGTAGCGGCCGGTGATGCCCTGGGGCAGCACGCGGATCAGCAGCACGGCGGCCACCAGCAGCACCACGTCGCCGATGACGGGCGTCGTCTTGAAGGCCACGAGTTCGTTGATCGACCCGAACAGGCTGGAGGCGAGCCCCGTGCCGGTGATGATCGCCGCCCCGCCGCCGAGCACGGTGATGAAGGCCCGCGCGATGTAGGCCGCCCCCATCGCCGGCGAGACGCCCGAGATCGGCGCGAGCACGCCGCCCGCCAACCCCGCGAGCCCGGCGCCCAGCGCGAAGGTCGCCATGTAGATCCGGTCCGGCGAAACGCCGAGCGCGGCGGCCATCTTCGGGTTCTGCATGGTGGCGCGCAGGACCAGCCCGAAGCGGGTGAAGCGCAGCAGCGCCAGCATCCCGCCGAGCGCAGCCAACGCGGCCGCGACGATGACGAGGCTGTAGAGGCTCGCGCCGTAGCGCCCGATCTCGAAGCTGCCGACCGGCGTCGAGAATCCGCGCACGACGTTGCCGTAGAGGGTGGTGATCAGCCCGATCAGCCCGAGGCTGATGCCCCAGGTGGCCAGCATCGTGTCCATCATCCGCCCGTAGAGGAAGCGGATCACGGTGCGCTCGATGACGAGGCCGATCAGCCCGACGACCAGCGGCGGCAGCACCAGCATCGCCACCCAGATGTTGACGCCTGCATCGACCGCCACGACCGCGGTGTACGCCCCGAGCATCATGAACTCGCCATGCGCCAGGTTGATGATGCGCATCATCCCGTAGATCACGCCGAGCCCCAGCGTGATCAGCGCGAGCGTCGCGATGCCGGTCAGCACGTTGAAGCCGAGGAGCCCGACAAGGTCCATTGCCGCCGCCTCAGCCCTTGAGGTCGGGGGTGAACTGCTTGTTCGTGCGCGGGCTCTTCAGGAGGTCGCAGGCGCCGCCGGTGTCGGCCGGGAACTGGTCGGGGAAGGTGGCGAGCAACTCCCAGGCCTTGTCCTTGGGGCGGGCGAGGTAGGTGCTGCGGATGGTGTGGTGGGTCGCCCCGTCCATCGTCACCTTGCCGGTGGGGCCTTCGTAGGAGATGCCGGCCTCCAAGGCGGCGGTGACCGCCTCGCGCTCCACGGAGCCGGCCTTCTTCACGCCCTCCGCCCACAGCATGATGCCGTCGTAGGTCGCGGTGTCGAGCTCGCCCAGATCCGTGACGTCGGCGCCGAACTTGGCCTGCATCCCCTTCACGAACTCCACGCTCTTGGCGGCCGGGAGGTTGTTGTACCAGCCGTAGCAGGTGACGACGCCGTTCGTGGTGGACGGGTCCATGGTGGTCAGCTCGTCGCCGAGGCCGAACACGCTGGCGCCCATCGGGATCTTGCCCTTCATGCCGGCGGCGTCCCACTGGCGGTAGAAGCCGGAATGGTTGGCGCCCACCAGCGCCGAGAGCACCATCTCGGGCTGCGCCTGCTGGATGCGGCTGATCGCGGAGGAGAAGTTGGTCACGTCGAGGGGAAAGAAGTCGGTGCCGGCGACCGAGCCGCCGCCGTCCTTCATGAACTTCGTCATCCAGCTCGCGGTGATGTGGCCGTAATTGTAGTCGGCGGCGACGATGTAGGCCTTCTTGCCCCAGGTCTTCAGCGCGTAGTCGACCATGTGGTTGACGGTCTGGGCCGGCGTCGATCCGGTGCAGAACACGTTGCGGTCGCAGACGCCGCCCTCGTACTGGGTGTTGTAGAAGTACAGCGTCTTGGAGCGGTCGAAGATCGGCCGGATCGCCTCGCGCGAGGCGGAGGTGATGCCGCCCTGGATGACGTCGACCTTCTCCTTCAGGGCGAGCTGCTGCGCATACTGCGTGTAGAGCTGCATGTTCGACTGGGTGTCGTAGGCGATGATCTTGACGGGCCGCCCGAGCAGGCCGCCGGCCTTGTTGATCAGCTCGACCGCGTACTCGGTGGTCTGGATCATCCGCCGGCCCTCGAGGCCGAGCGCGCCGGTGCCGTCGAGCAGGCTGCCGAGCTTGATCGGCTCGGCCGCCAGGCCGTTGCGCGCGAAGAACGGGCTCGCCACGGCCCCGGCCGCCATGAGGCCGGCCGCCCTGGCGCCGAGCCCGAGCGCGCCGCGCCGACTGATCCCCTGGTCGCTCATGCCTGCCGCTCCGTCGCCGCCCCCGCCCGATCGGGCCGCGGTCTCGGGGCGGATCTGGCAAGTCCGATGCCAACAAATCCAACACCTCACACAGCCCGAATTTCGCGCGGACTGCCTGGGAATGTCACAGTCCGGTCGCGGCAAGCGGGCAGAGTGCCCGGTCAAACCCACAAATCCGGCATCCGGATCGGCAGCCGGGTCTCGATGACGGGAGGGCAGGCTTGAGCGAGCGTCCGCGTTACGCGCTGTACTACACCCCCGCCCCCGGCTCGCGGCTCGCCGCCTTCGGCAACGGCGTCGTCGGCTACGACAGCGCCTCGGGCGCGGCGCTCGCGGCCCCGGCGGGCCTGGAGGGGATCGCCGCGGTCACGGCCGAGCCGCGCGCCTACGGCTTCCACGCCACGCTCCGAGCGCCGATGCGGCTCGCGGCGACCGCGACCGAGGCGGACCTCGATGCGGCCTGCGCCGGGCTCGCCCGGGCTCGGGCGCCGATCGCCGTCGGGCGGATGCGGGTCGCGGCGCTCGGCGCGTTCCTCGCCCTGGTGCCGGAGGCGCCGCCGCCGGACCTCGGGATGCTGGCGGCCGAGTGCGTCGCGGCCCTCGACCCCCTGCGCGCGCCACTCAGCGAGGCCGAGCGCGCGCGGCGGCACCCGGAGCGTCTCGCTCCGCGCGGCCGGGCGCTGCTGGACCGCTGGGGCTATCCGCACGTGTTCGAGGCGTTCCGCTTCCACATGACCCTCACCGGCCCCCTCGCGGCCCCGGAGCGCGACGCGTGGCGGGCGCGGCTCGCCGCCGCCTACGGCGCGGGCGAGGGTCTCGTGATCGACGCGCTGACGCTGCTGCGCCAGGACGGCGCCGCGCCGTTCCGCGTCCTGCGGCGTATCGGCTTCGGGGATGGGGAGGACAGGCATGGCGGCTGACAGGCTCGGGCTCGAACCGGTCGTCCATCCGAGCGCACGGGTCACCGATTGCCGGCTCGGGCGCTACACCGAGGTCGGGGCGCGCACGCGCCTCACCGAGACGGTGCTCGGTGACTACTCCTACATCGTCGATGACGGCGAGGCGATCTACACAACGATCGGCAAGGTCTGCTCGATCGCGGCCAAGGTCCGGCTCAACCCCGGCAACCATCCGATGGAGCGCGCGTCGCAGGCGCACTTCACCTACCGCGCCCGCTCGTACTGGCCGGAGTTGGAGAACGAGCCCGCCTTCTTCGCCCGGCGCCGCGCGCTGCCGGTGACGATCGGGCACGATGTCTGGATCGGCCACGGCGCCGTCGTCCTGCCCGGCCGCACGATCGGGACGGGGGCCGTGGTCGGCGCCGGCGCGATCGTGACGCGGGATGTCGCGCCCTACGCGATCGTCGTCGGCAACCCGGCCCGGGTGGTGCGGGCGCGCTTCCCGGAAGGTATTGCCGCGCGGCTCCAGGCGCTGGCGTGGTGGGACTGGGACCACGCGCGCCTCGGCGCGGCGGTACCGGATTTCCGCACCCTGTCCGTCGAGGCGTTCCTGGAGCGGCACGGCGGCTGAGCGCCGGTGTCATCCTACCGTCGTGCAACGGGCGCTTAAAGTGCCTGCGACGGGTCTCGCGGACAAAGAAGCATGCTGGTCGTCGAGGATCTCACGCGCCGCTACGGCACGCGCACGGCCGTCGACCGCGTCTCGCTGAGCATCGCGCGCGGCAGCTTCGTCGGCGTGATCGGGCGCTCGGGCGCCGGCAAGTCGACCCTGCTGCGCATGATCAACCGCCTCGCTGAGCCCTCAGAGGGGCGCATCCTCTGCGACGGGCTCGACGTCACGCGGCTGCGCGGCCGGCCCCTGCGCGCGTGGCGCGCCCGCTGCGCCATGGTGTTCCAGCAGTTCAACCTCGTCGGGCGCCTCGACGTGCTCACCAACGTCCTGATGGGCCGGCTCTCCCGGGTGCCGAGCCACCGGGCGCTCCTCAAGCTGTGGCCGGACGAGGACCGGGCGCTGGCGCTGGCCGCACTGGAGAGCTTCGACATGGGCGGCTTTGCCGCCCACCGCGCCGGCGACCTCTCCGGCGGCCAGCAGCAGCGGGTCGCGATCGCCCGGGCGATGGTGCAGGAGCCCGACATCATCCTGGCCGACGAGCCGGTCGCCTCCCTCGACCCGCGCAACACCCGGCTGGTGATGGACGCCCTGCGCGATGCCAACCGCCAGGGCATCACCGTGCTGTGCAACCTGCACTCCCTCGATCTGGCCCGCGCCTACTGCGACCGCCTCGTCGGGCTCGCCGACGGGCGGGTGGTGTTCGACGGCGGCGCCTTCGACCTCACCGAGGACGTGGCCCGCCGGCTCTACGGGCTGGAGGCCGGCGAGGTCATCGACCGGCAGCCGGTCGAGAGCGCGCCGCCGCCGGTTCGCCGGGCCCCCGCCCGCGAGGCCGCCGCGCTCTCCGCCTGATCCCTTCGCGTCACGAGGATATCATCATGCTGAACCGCCGCACCGTCGTGGGAGCCGTGGCTCTCGCCCTCCTCAGCCTGCCCGCCGCGGCGCAGGACTGGCAGGCGAGCTATCCCGAGATCACCCTGGGGGCGATCCCGGTGGAGAACGCCACCGGCACGACCGACCGCTACGCCCCGCTCGCCGCCTACCTGACCAGGGCGCTCGGCGTGCCGGTGAAGCTGCGGGTCGCCAACGACTACGCCGCGGTGATCGAGGGCCAGCGCGCCGGCAACATCCAGATCGCCTTCTACGGCCCGGCCTCGTTCGCCCGCGCGGTGATGACGGGGGTGGGAATCGAGCCGATCGCTAACCAGCGCCACAGCACCGGCGCCTCGGGCTACCACTCGGTGATCTACGTGCTGGCCTCCAGCCCGTACCGGACGATCGAGGACCTGAAGGGCAAGAACCTCGCCCTCGTCGACCCGAACTCCACCTCCGGCAACCAAGCGCCGCGCTTCTTCCTGCACAAGGCCGGGCACGACGTGGACAGCTTCTTCGGCCGGACCGTCTACGCCGGCAGCCACGAGAACGCGGTCCTCGCCCTCGTCCAGGGCACGGCGGACGCCGCCGCCAACCTCTGGAACTCGGAGGACGACACCGTCGTCACCCGCATGGCGACCAAGGGCATGCTGCGGACGGCCGACGGCACGCCGCTGACGCAGCGCGACTTCCGCATCGTCTTCAAGTCGGATTTCCTGCCCGAGGGCCCGTTCGCGATGCTGGACGCCCTGCCCGCCGACCTGAAGCAGCGCATCCGCGACGCCTTCCTCGCCCTGCCCAAGGCCGACAAGGCCGCCTTCGACCGGCTCTCCGACGGCAAGGACCTCGAACTCACGCCGGTGACCGCGAAGGACTACCAGCCGATCATCGAGATGCTGCGCTTCAACGACACCCAGCGCCGCCGCTCCTGACGCAAGCTCGTCCGCCGCGCCGCCGCGCCCGATGGCCGGCCGCATCGCACCCCTGACGCCCGAGCGGGCGGCCGCCCTCTCGGACGGCTACGCCCGCAGCGTCGCCGCCGCGCGGCGGCGGACGCTCGCGCTCCTCCTCGCGCTGCTCGGCCTGACCTTGGTCGCGGCCCACGTCGCCGAGGTCCGCCCCCTCGTCCTCTGGGGCAACATCGACCGGCTCACCGCCTATCTCGGCCGCATCCTGCCGGCGCTGACGCTCGCCCACCCGATGGCCGACCTCGCCGAGTGGTACTGGGGCCTGCCGAAGTGGCTCGGGCTCTTGGGCGAGACGCTGCTGATGGCCTACCTCGCCACGCTCCTCGGCGGGCTAGCGGCGCTCGCCCTGTGCTTTGCCGCCGCCGGGAACCTCGCGCGCTCGCGCGCCGCGTGCTTTGCCGTGAAGCGCCTGCTGGAACTCTGCCGCACGGTCCCCGAGATCGTGTTCGCGCTGATCTTCGTGATCGCCTTCGGCCTCGGGCCGATGGTCGGCGTGATGGCGCTGGCGCTCCACACCGCGGGCGCGCTCGGCAAGCTGTTCTCGGAGGTGGTCGAGAACATCGACATGAAGCCCGTCGACGGGCTGACGGCGGCGGGCGCCGGGCGGCTCGCGACGATCCGCTTCGCCGTGCTGCCGCAGGTCTGGTCGAACTTCGCCTCCTACGGGCTGCTGCGCTTCGAGATGAACGTGCGCGGGGCCGGCGTGATGGGCTTCGTCGGGGCCGGCGGCATCGGCCAGGAGTTTCTGGTCGCCATCCGCAACTTCTACGACGCGGACGTCAGCGCGATCCTGGTGATGATCATCCTGACGGTGATGGCGATCGACCTCGGCACCGAGCGCCTGCGCCACGCGCTGCTCGGCGCGCAGGCGCCCCGGTGAAGCCCGCGCCCTCCCCGCTGCGCGCGGTCGCCGACGTCGCGGCGATGCGGGCCCGCTACCCGGAGGTCTTCCGCATTCCGCTCTCCGCGCGCCTCGCGGTGCTGGGCACGGTCGCGGGCGTGGTCGGGCTCGCGGTCTTCGCGATGGTCCGCCTCGACTTCTCGCTCGCGCGCATCGTCCACGGCCTGCACCGGCTCGGCGCGTTCGCCGGCCTGATGCTGCCGCCCTCGGCCGGGGGCCGGTTCTGGGACTTCGTCCACGCGCTCGGCGAGACCCTGGCGATCGCCTTTCTCGGGACGCTCGCGGCAGCCCTCCTGGCCTTTCCGATCGCGTTCCTGGCCGCGCGCAACGTGGTGCCGAACCCGTTCGCGCGCTTTGCGGTCCGGCGCGGGCTCGACGTGATCCGCTCCGTCGACGTGCTGATCTGGGCGCTCGTCTGGATCAACGTCGTCGGCCTCGGCCCCTTCGCCGGGGCGCTCGCCATCGCCTGCGCGGATTTCGGCGCGCTCGGCAAGCTGTTCTCCGAGGCGGTCGAGGCCGCTGACCGCGGACCCGGCGAGGGGATCGCGGCGGCCGGCGGCAGCGGGCTCCACCGGGTGCGCTTCGGCTTGGTCCCGGCGGTCCTGCCGGTGCTCGGCGGGCAGGTGCTGTACTACTTCGAGTCGAACACCCGCTCGGCCACGATCATCGGCATCGTCGGCGCGGGCGGCATCGGCCAGTACCTCACCGAGCTGATCCGCGTGCTCGAACTGCAGCAGGTCGCCTTCCTCGTCCTGATGATCCTCGCCACGGTGGCCGCCATCGACGCGGTGTCGGGGCGCCTGCGCCGGGCGCTGATCGGCGAGGCGGGGCGCTGAGCGCTCACTCGACCACCAGTTCCACCCGGTCGGCGGCAAACACGCTGCGGTTGGCCTGGATGCGCACCCCGTCGGAATCGACGTTGACGCTCGACAGCACGATCACCGTGCGGCCGGCCGCGATGTCGAGGCGCATCGCCTCGGCGTCGGTGGCCGGCCGCGCGCCGATCCGCGTCGTGAGCCGGCGGTAATCGTCCACCCGGAAGCGGGCGAAGGCGCGGGTGAGGGAGCCGAGCTCGGCGTAGGCCGCGTCGAAGCCGGAGAATCGCGGCAGCGGCAGGCAGGTCCGGGCGGCCGAGATCGGGGTGCCGTCGGCCCGGTGCACCGTCAGCAGTTCGAGGACCTCCGCGCCGGCCGCGATGCCGAGCGCCTCGGCGGTCTCGGCGTCGGGCGGCACGGTGGCCGCCGCGACGAGGTCGCCCCAGGCCTCGCGGCCCGCCCGCGAGACGATCTCGGAGAAGCGCGTGCGCGGGCCGATCGGGTAGGCGAGCGGGCGCGCCTCGACGAAGGTGCCGCGCCCCTGCGTCGCCCGCACCAGCCCGCGCTCGGCCAGCACCGCGAGCGCCCGGCGCACGGTGTGGCGGTTGACGGAGAACCGCCCCGCAAGCGCCGCCTCGGTCGGGAGCTGCGCGCCCGCGGCCAGGGCGCCGCCGCCGATCTCGGCCGCGAGCGCGTCCGCGATCTGGCGCCATGCCGCCAAGCCCTCGCCGCGTCGGACCAGCGTCACCGGATCGTCGCCGGGATCGCGCATGACGGCCGCGGAAGGCCCTTGTGATCGATCCTGCATTTGTCTAGACTTCTATATGAATCGAGGACGGACGCAGCGATGCCGGGGGCCAGCCAAACACCACGCGGGGCGAAGACGCCAGAGCTTGCGGCGCGGCGCGCGGCGATGGCGCTGGCCGGCCTCGCGACGGCCGACGAGCTCCGCGCGGCGCTGGCGGGCCTCGGTCCGGTCGACGCCGAGGATCTGCGCCCGCCCGAGAGCGGCCTCGTCATGACCCGCGGCCGGATCGGCGGCGACGGCCGCGCCTTCAACCTCGGCGAGGCGAGCGTGACGCGGGCCGCCGTGCGCCTGCCCTCCGGCGAGACCGGGTTCGCCTACCACCTCGGCCGCGACCGTGCCCGGGCGCGCCATGCGGCGATCCTCGACGCCCTGTGGCAGCGGGCGGACGACCGCGCCGCGGTCGAGGCGGCGCTCGCGCCGGTGGCCGCCCGGCGGGCACGGGAATCCGCGGCCGAGGCGCGCCGGATCGCGGCGACCCGGGTGAACTTCTTCACGCTGGCGCGGGGCGAGGATTGATGGCCCTGGCCCACGGCTTTGCCGACCGCGTCCACGACGCACAAGCGGTGTTCCGCGCGATCATGGACGCGCTCGCCCGGCCCGGCCTCGTCCGGCCGCTCGCCTGCGGTCTGACGCCCCCTGCCCCGCTCACCCCGGAACTCGCCGCGGTCGCCCTGGCGCTCGCGGATGCCGACACGCCGCTCTGGCTCGACGCGCCCTTGCGCGCCCCGGCTGTCGGCGCGTTCCTGCGGTTCCACACCGGCGCGCCGATCATGGACGATCCGGAGAGGGCCGCCTTCGCGCTGATCGCCGACCCGGCGCGCTGCCCGCCCTTCCCCGCCTTCGCGCAGGGGACGCCGGAGTATCCCGACGCCTCGGCGACGCTGGTGCTGGCGGTCGCGACGCTCTCCGAGGCGGGCGGCCCGTCCTTCGAAGGCCCCGGCATCCGCGGCAGCGTCCGGCTCGACGCCGCCCCCCTGCCCGCCGACTGGCCCGAGCGCCTGCGCGCCAACCACGCCGGCTTCCCGCAAGGGATCGACCTGCTGCTCGTCGCCCCCGGCCGGATCGCCGGCCTGCCGCGCTCGGCCCGTGTGCGCGCCGAGACGGAGCGTTAGGCCATGTACGTCGCGGTGAAGGGCGGCGAGGCCGCCATCGACAACGCCCACCGGCTGCTGAGCCAGACCCGCCGCGGCGACCCGGCCGTGCCGGAGCTGACGGTCGCGCAGGTGCGCGAGCAGATGAGCCTGCTCGTCGACCGGGTGATGACGGAGGGCTCGCTGCACGATCCGGATCTGGCAGCGCTCGCCCTCAAGCAGGCCCGCGGCGACGTGGTCGAGGCGGTGTTCCTGGTCCGCGCCTACCGCACGACCCTGCCGCGCTTCGGCGCCTGCGAGCCGGTCGAGACCGGGGCGATGGCGGTCCGCCGGCGGGTCTCGGCGACCTTCAAGGACCTGCCCGGCGGGCAGGTGCTCGGGCCGACCTTCGACTACACCCACCGCCTGATCGATTTTGCGCTGGCCAGCGCGGGCACGCCGGAGCCCGCGGCGGAGGCCGAGCCCGCAGCCGACGCCGGCCCCTGCCCGCGGGTGATGGACATCCTCAGCGAGGCCGGCCTCGTCGAGGCCTCGCCCCGCGACGCGGGCGCGCCCGTCGGCGACCTCACCCGCGAGCCGGTGGACTATCCCGCCGACCGGGCGGTGCGCCTCCAGGCGCTCGCGCGCGGCGACGAGGGGTTCCTGCTGGGGCTGGCCTACTCGACCCAGCGCGGCTACGGCCGCACGCACCCGTTCGTCGGCGAGGTCCGGTTCGGCACGGTCGCGGTCGAATTCGTGCCGGAGGAGCTCGGCTTTGCCGTGCCGCTCGGCGAGATCGCGATGACCGAGTGCCAGATGCTGGCCCAGTTCCACGGCGACGGGGAGGCCGCGCCGCACTTCACCCGCGGCTACGGCCTCGTCTTCGGCCAGGGCGAGCGCAAGGCGATGGCGATGGCGCTGGTCGACCGGGCGCTGCGGGCGGCCGAACTCGGCGAGGCCGTCGGCGCGCCGGCCCAGGACCAGGAATTCGTGCTCGCCCACTGCGACAGCCTCCAGGCGACGGGCTTCGTCGAGCACCTCAAGCTGCCGCACTACGTCGACTTCCAGGCCGAGCTGGAGCTGCTGCGGCGCCTGCGCGCCGAGCACGCGGCGCGTGCCGGGACCAGCCTGCGGGAGGCCGCCGAATGAACGCGCCCGTCGCCGACCAAGGCTACAACTTCGCCTACCTCGACGAGGGCACCAAGCGGATGATCCGCCGGGCGATCCTCAAGGCGATCGCGATCCCGGGCTATCAGGTGCCGTTCTCCGCCCGCGAGATGCCGATGCCCTACGGCTGGGGCACCGGCGGCGTGCAGGTCACCGCCGCGATCCTGGGCTTGTCCGACGTGCTCAAGGTGATCGACCAGGGCGCCGACGACACCACCAACGCGGTCTCGATCCGCCGCTTCTTCGCGCGCACGGCCGGCATCGCCACGACGACGCGCACGGCCGAGGCGACCCTCATCCAGACCCGCCACCGCATCCCGGAGGCGCCGCTCCGCGAGGGGCAGGTGCTGGTCTACCAAGTGCCGATCCCGGAGCCGCTCCGCTTCCTCGAACCGCGGGAGAGCGAGACGCGCCAGCTCCACGCGCTCGCCGAGTACGGCCCGATGCACGTGAAGCTCTACGAGGACATCGCTCGCCACGGCCACATCGCCACCACCTACGCCTATCCGGTAGAGGTCGCGGGCCGCTACGTGATGGACCCCTCGCCGACGCCGAAGTTCGACAACCCGAAGATGGACGACTGCCCGGCCCTGCAACTGTTCGGCGCGGGCCGCGAGAAGCGCATCTACGCGGTGCCGCCCTACACCCGCGTCCGCAGCCTCGACTTCGAGGACCACCCGTTCCGGGTGCAGCGCTTCGACAGGCCGTGCGCGCTCTGCGGGGCCGCCGACGCCTACCTCGACGAGGTGGTGACGGACGATGCCGGCGGCCGGATGTTCGTCTGCTCGGACACCGATTACTGCGAGGAACGCCGGGCCGAGGAGCAGCCCGGCGAGGCCCATGTCAGGGAGAGGACGCGATGACCGGCCCGCTGCTCTCGGTCCGCGGCCTGACCAAGCGCTACGGCCCGCGCACCGCCTGCGAGGCCGTCGGCTTCGACCTCGACGCGGGCGAGGTGCTGGCGGTGGTGGGCGAATCGGGCTCCGGCAAGTCGACGCTGCTCTCCTGCATCGCGGGCGAGACGGCGCTCGATGCCGGCACGGTCGCCTTCCGCCTGCGCGACGGCGCGACCCGCGACCTCGCGGCCCTGGCTGCTGCCGAGCGGCGGCAGTTGATGCGCACCGACTGGGGCTTCGTGCGCCAGGACGCGGCGCAGGGGTTGCGCATGGCGGTCTCGGCCGGCGGCAACGTCGGCGAGCGGCTGATGGGCGTCGGCGAGCGCCATTACGGCCGCATCCGCGCCACCGCGCTCGACTGGCTGGCGCGCGTCGAGATCGACGCGGACCGGATCGACGACCCGCCGACGCGGTTCTCCGGCGGCATGCGCCAGCGCCTGCAGATCGCCCGCAACCTCGTCACCAGCCCCCGCCTCGTGCTGATGGACGAGCCGACCTCGGGCCTCGACGTCTCGGTCCAGGCCCGCCTGCTCGACATGGTCCGGCGCTTGACCGCCGAACTCGGCCTCGCCGTCATCCTCGTCACCCACGACCTCGCGGTGGCCCGCCTGCTGTCGCACCGGGTGCTGGTGATGCGGGCCGGCCGGGTGATCGAGATGGGGCTGACCGACCAGGTGCTCGACGATCCGCAAGCGCCCTACACCCAGCTCCTCGTCGCCTCGGTGCTCGCCGCATGATCCCGCTCATCGCCTTCGAGGCCGTCGGCAAGACCTTCACCCTGCACCTGCGCGGGGGCACGCGCCTGCCGGTGGTGGCGGACGCGACGCTTTGCGTGCATCCGGGCGAGTGCGTCGTGCTCGGCGGCCCCTCGGGCTCGGGCAAGTCCTCGCTCCTGAAGATGGCCTACGGCAACTACCGCTGCGACGCGGGCGCGATCCGCGTGCGCCGGGGCGAGGCCGTGATCGACGTGGCGCGCGCCGCACCGCGGGAGATCCTGGCGCTGCGGCGGACCGTGATCGCCTACGTGTCCCAGTTCCTGCGGGTGATCCCCCGGGTCGGCGCCCGCGCGGTGATCGAGGCGGCGGGCCGCGAGGGCGGCCTCGACCCGGAGGCGGCGCGCACCCGCGCGGCCTGCCTGCTCGCGCGCCTGCACCTGCCCGAGCGCCTGTGGGACCTGCCGCCCGCGACCTTCTCCGGCGGCGAGCAGCAGCGCGTCAACATCGCCCGCGGCCTGATCGCCGACCGCCCGCTGATCCTGATGGACGAGCCGACCGCATCCCTCGATGCGGTCAACCGCGCGGTGGTGATCGACCTGATCCGCGAGAAGCGGGGCTCGGGCGCGGGCATCCTCGGCATCTTCCACGATGCGGACGTGCGCGAGGCGGTGGCCACCCGCGTCGTCGACGTGACGGAGTTTCGCGAGCGGGCGGCGGCATGAGGACGGTGACATGAGCATGGCGGGCGGGGCGATGACGGACGGCAGGATCGAGATCGTCGAGAACGCGAGCCTGGTGCTGCCCGACCGGGTCCAGCCCGGCTGGGTCGCGGTCGTGGACGGCCGCATCGCCGAGGTCGGCGAGGGCCGCGCGCCCGAGCGCGGGCTCGACCTTGCCGGCGATTACCTGATCCCCGGCCTCGTCGAACTGCACACCGACCACCTGGAGAGCCACTACGCCCCGCGCCCCCAGGTGCGCTGGCACCCGCTCGGCGCCGTGCTCGCCTACGACGCGCAGATCGCGGCGTCCGGCATCACCACGGTGTTCGACTCCCTGCGCGCCGGCACCGATCCGGACGGCAGCGGGCTCGGCTCCGAGCTGCACCTGCTGGCGGACGCCCTCGCGGGCGCGCGCGACGCCGGCCTGTTCCGGGCCGAGCACCGGACGCACCTGCGCTGCGAGACGCCGTCGGCCGACGTGGTCGACACCGTGCGGGCGTTCGCGGAGCGCCATTCCATCGGGCTGATCTCGCTGATGGACCACACGCCGGGCCAGCGCCAGTTCCGCGACATCGAGAAGTACTACGTCTACGCCGGCCGCGGCGGCCGCTCGGTCGCGGACATCCGGGCCGGCACCGCGCGCAAGATCCGCGACGGCGCGGCGCTGAACGCGGTCAACCGCCCGGCCCTCGTCGCGCTGGCGCGGGCCCGGGGCATCCCGCTCGCCAGCCACGACGACACCACGCCGGCCGACGTGGCGCTGTCTCGCTCCGAGGGCGCGGCGCTCGCCGAGTTCCCGACGACGCGGGAGGCGGCCGAGGCCTCCCACGCGGCCGGCATCACCGTGATGATGGGCGCGCCGAACCTGATCCGCGGCGGCTCGCATTCCGGCAACGTCGCCGCGCAGGCGCTGGCCGAGGCCGGGTGGCTCAGCATCCTCTCGTCCGACTACGTCCCGGCGAGCCTCCTGATGGCGGCCTTCCGGCTGCCGGAGCAGGTACCCGGGATCACCCTGCCCGAGGCCGTCGCCACCGTCACCGCGAACCCGGCCGCGGCCACCGGCCTGGACGACCGCGGCCGGATCGCGCCGACCTTGCGCGCCGACCTCGTGCGGGTGCGGCTCGCGCAGGGCGTGCCGGTGGTGCGCCAGGTCTGGCGCGCGGGCGAGCGGGTGGTGTGATGGCGGGCGCGACGACGGAGGCCGGCGGCTTCGTCCTCGTGGTCGGCCCGAGCGGGGCCGGCAAGGACACGCTGATCCGCATCGCCCGCGGGCGGCTCGCCGGGCAATCCCGCTTCGTCTTCCCGCGCCGCCTCGTCACCCGGGCGCCGTCGGCCGACGAGGACAACGCGGAGATCGCGGAAGACGCGTTCGCGCGCGGCGCGGCGTCCGGCGCCTTCGCCCTGAGCTGGCGCGCCCACGGCCTCGGCTATGCGCTGCCCGGCGAGACGGTCGTGCAGGCCGAGGCGGGACGGATCGTCGTCGGCAACGTCTCCCGCGGGGTCGTCGCGGCGGCGCGGGAGAGCCTGCCGCGGGTCAGCGTCGTCGCGGTCACGGCCTCAGCCCCCGTGCTGGCGCAGCGGCTCGCCGCCCGCGGCCGACTGGGGGACGGCGACCTCGCCCTGCGGTTGTCCCGGAGCGCCGACGCGGAGGCCGACTGCACCATCCTCAACGAGGGCGCGCCCGAGGACGCGGCGGACCGGCTGGTCGCGCACCTGCTGTCGCGCCGGTGATGGACCGCGCCACCGAACACATCCGGCAGCGTCGGTGGAGCACCTCCCGACCTGGGTCCCTCAGCAGACTGGGTCCCTAAGCAGACTTGCGTTGGCACGCCAACGCTTCGTCCGCTTAGATCCTTGTCTTGCCGCAGGTTTTTGTCGGAAAACCGCGGGGCACTTTTCCGAAACCTGCTTGGAGCGCGCCGCTTCCCTCCCCCCTCTGCGGGCTTGCAGAGGCACACATCCCTCGACGCGATCGGATGACGCGCCGCCAAGGGACCCCGCCGGCGGCCGGCGGCCGGCGGATCGCCCTCGCGCACGGCGACGGCCTGGACCGTCACGGGGGCGGGCAGGCCTTCGCGCGGTCCGGTCTTCGCGCGGTCCGGTCTTCGGGCGGGCGCACACGAACCCCCCACGAAGTTCGCGACGGGGAAGCAGAGGCCGCGCCAAAGCGCAAACCGAGATGTGGGAATACGGGAGATCCCTGGGAGAAGGAGCCGCCCGGCGCTTCGCCCGATCCACGCAGCACCGGTCTCAAGATGTGTGAAGCCGCAAGCGCAGAGGGAGGGGCGGGGCCGCCCCCGAACCGGTCAACCGGAAATCGTACAATCCAGAGCTGCCATCATCGATGGATGAGGCGATCGGCTCGCGGACCTCCGGGTTTCCTGGCGGTTCCGGGCTCCGCCGTGCGGCCCCGGAATGGCCGTGCGTCGCCGGGTCGTCGGCCGCAGCCTGATGCCGCCCTCACCCCTTCAGCCGCAGCTTGATGCGATAGGTTAGGCCGTCGCGCACGTCGCGGTAGGCGTCGAGGCGCTGCTCGCGGGAGGCGTCCTGGAGGATCGTCGGGTCGGGGGTCGGCCAGTACTCGACGTCGGCGGCCAGGGTATGGGTCAGCGCCAGCGCCTTGTGGTGGGCCTCCGGCGCCAGCGTGACGATGAGGTCGAAGTTCAGGCCCTCCCACTCCTCCAGCTCCTCGATCGTGCGCGGGCGGTGCTTCGAGGCGTCGATGCCGATCTCGTCCAGGGCCGCGACCATGAACGGGTCGGTCGGCTCCCCCGGGCGCACGCCCGCCGACTGCACGTAGACCGACTTGCCGAAGTAGTACCGCGCGATCGCCTCCGCCGCCGGCGAGCGCACGGCGTTGAAGTTGCACATGAACAGGACCGACTGCACCCGGCGCTTCTTCGGGACGATCGGGCCGGGGGACGGAGCGGTCGCGTCCATCGCGCGGGCGGTCTCAGGGCCGGGTCGCGGGCGGGGGGGCCACGCGGTTCAGCCCCGCCAGTGCAGGGCGAAGACCAGGGTGAACAGGCGCCGCGCAGTGTCGTGGTCGAGGTCGACCTTGCCGTCGAGGCGCTGCTTCAGGGTCTCCGAGGCCTCGTCGTGCAGGCCGCGCCGGCCCATGTCGATCGCCTCGATCTGCGTCGGCGAGGCGGTGCGGATGGCGTTGTAGTAGCTCTCGCAGACCATCTCGTAGTCGCGGATCACCCGGCGGAACGGCGTCAGCGACAGGAGGTGGGTCATCACCGGCTCGCCGGCCTCGGAGGTGATGGCGAACGACAGCTTGTTCTCCACGAGCCCGAGGTTGAGCGCGTAGGGCCCTTCGCGGCCGGGAATCGCGAAGCGGTTGTCCTCCAGGATGTCGAAGATCGCGATGGCGCGCTCGTGCTCCTGGTCGGGGTTGCCGCGGCCGATCGAGTCCTCGTCGAGGCTGACCGACACCAGGCGATCCCGCGATCGCTCCGCCTCCGCCATCAGGACTGCCTCATGCAAGTGGCATCGGATCGAAGCCGATCCGATGCGTCCGCCGCACGCGCGGCGGCGCGCTTCGCGCTTGCGGGCGGCCGAGGGCTGAAGGACACATGCGCGACGGCCGCTCCCGTATCACAGGTTCAGGCGGATCGCGACGGAGCGGGCGTGCCCCTCCAGCCCCTCCGACCGGCCCAGCGTTATCGCCGCGGGGCCGAGCGCCCGCAAGCTCTCGGGCGTGCAGGCGAGGATCGTCGTGCGCTTCATGAAATCGAGGACGCCCAACCCCGAGGAGAACCGGGCCGAGCGCGCGGTCGGCAACACGTGGTTGGGGCCGCCGACGTAGTCGCCGATCGCCTCGGGCGTGTGGCTCCCGAGGAAGATCGCCCCGGCGTTCCGGATTTTTCGCGACAGGGCCTCGGCATCCTGGGTCTCGATCTCGAGGTGCTCGGGGGCGAGGCGGTCGACCAGCGGCACCGCCTCGTCGAAGTCGCGCACCCGGATGATCGCGCCGTAATCGCGCCAGCTCGCCCGCGCGATCTCGGCCCGGGGTAGGGTGGTGAGCGCCCGCTCCACCGCGGCCTCTGCGGCGTCGGCGAGTTCCGCGCTGTCGGTGATCAGGATCGATTGGGCCGCCACGTCGTGCTCGGCCTGGGCCAGGAGGTCGGCGGCGACCCAGTCGGGGTTGGCGTGGCCGTCCGCCAGGATCAGCACCTCGGAGGGGCCGGCGATCATGTCGATGCCGACCTGCCCGAACACCCGGCGCTTGGCCGCCGCGACCCAGGCGTTGCCGGGGCCGACGACCTTGGCCACCGCTGCGATGCTCTCGGTGCCGTAGGCCAGAGCGGCCACCGCCTGCGCGCCGCCCACGCGAAAAACCTCGTGGACGCCCGCAAGATGAGCGGCGGCGAGCACCAGCGGGTTCGATTGCCCGTCGGGCATCGGCACCACCATGACGATCCGCGGCACGCCCGCGACGCGGGCGGGGATCGCGTTCATCAGCACCGAGGACGGGTAGCTCGCCGTGCCGCCGGGCACGTAGAGCCCGACCGATTCGAGCGCGGTCCAGCGCCAGCCCGCGGTGACGCCGAGCGCGTCGGTGGCCAGCCGGTCGCCCGGCACCTGCCCGCGGTGGAACGCCTCGATTCGGCCGGCGGCGAACCGCAGGGCGTCGAGCGCCTCGGCCGGGCAGGCCGCGACGGCGGCCGCGATCTCGGCCTCCGTCACCCGCAGGGAGGATGGCGAGAAATCGTCGCCGCGGCGGTCGAAGCGGCGGGTGTAGTCCGCGAGCGCCGCGTCGCCCCCCGCGACGACGCCCCGGATGATGCCGCGGACGGTCTCGTCGACATCCTCCGAGATCTCGCGCTTGACGGTGAGCAGCCGCGCGAAGTCGTCCGCGAAGGTCGGGCCGGTGCTGTCGAGGCGGATCATCGGACGGTTCTTCCCGTGCTGTGGGGCGTCAGACCGAGGTGCCGGGCACCGGAGCGTCGTCGTGCCCCGGCCGCCCCTCGGCCTCCCAGACCGGCCCGAGATCCTTCATCCGGACCTCGACGCACTCGACGTCGAGGCGGATCGCGACGTCGCCCGAGAAGACCAGCGTGACCGTGCCCGAGGGCGCCTCGGTCGGCGCGAAGGTGACGGCGAGCAGGCTGAGCACGGCCTCGCCGTCGGCCGGCGCGAGCCCGCGGGTGCGCACGCCGAGCACCCGCTCGAAGTGCACGCCGGAGAGCCGCCGCCGCGGCGTGCCCGGCGCGCTCCAGTCGAAGCGGCGGACCGCCAGGACGAAGCGGTGCTCGGCGGCGAGGTACGTCAGGTCGGCCGCGCGCAGGACCGCGTCCTGAAGGTGGGCCGAGATCACGGTCAGGTCCTCGGCGTCGAGGGCGGCGAGCTTCAGGAGCTCCATGGCGGGCGTGTCGCGCTGGATCGGGGGTTGCGTCGGGCCGTTCGGCCCGCGTCAGTAGCGAGGCGGGCCCGTTCCGGCAACCGCGCGGGCCGGTCGCGCGGCGTCCCGGGGATGGGCCCGGGCCGATGCGCGGTCCGGCGCCCTGCGCGGCGGCGTCCCGCGGTGGCGCGCGCATGGCGGGCCGGCCTCAGCCGCCGTTCATCCGCACCGGCCTATAGGGTCGCAAGGATCGTGAACGACAGGAGAGAGACGAGACCATGGCTTGGAAGCGCTTCACCCTCGCGGCCGTCGCCGCCCTGACCCTCGGGACCGCCCTCGGTACGGTCGAGGCCGGCGCGCAGTACTACGGCAACGAGTACGGCGGACCCCGCCGCGGCTACGACGACGACCGCCCGCGCCGCCGCGGCTACGAGGACGACCGGTTCGAGCGCCGCCGCGACTTCGGCGGCGGCGGCGGGCGCCGCGGCAGCGTCTGCGTCACCGCGCGCGGCAACTGCGTGACGCGGGCCGCGCCGTTCAACACCTCCTGCGGCTGCGAGGTGCCGGGCTTCGGGTTCAAGCGCGGCCAGATCGGCGGCTGAGTCCCCGTCCGACGCTTCGACCGCCCGGCCGTTCCGGCCGGGCGGGCGGGCGCGTGTCCGGACCGTCACGCCGCGTCCTGCGCGAGCCGGTAGGGCGCCGCGAGCAGGGCGATCGGCAGGTGCCACGCCGCGCTGATCGCGCGGATCTGCGCGAGACTCAGGGCCCGCTTGCGGCTCAGGATCTCCGACGCCCGCGCCCGGGACCCGAGCAGCCGCGCCAGTTCCGCCTGAGACCGGCCCATATCCGCAATTGCGAAGTGCAGGATGTCCACTGGGTCGACCGGCTCGATCGGAAAATGCTCCCGCTCGTAGGCTTCGACGAGGGCGATCAGAACTTCGAACCGGTCACCGTCGGCGGAGCCGGCCTCCGGTTCGGCGCCGAAGTAGGCATCGATCTCCTTCAAGGCCCAGCGATGGTCCGCTTCCGTGCGGATCGGCCGGATATTCGGCACGCCATTCCGCACATGAGCCGACACCTCCGACGTCATGAACTTGAACTCCACGGTGGGCGGATCGACGCTAACGTACTCTCGATGCGTGCCGACGAATCTGATCTGACACGCCTTGAACCTGTACGAGAAGCGGACGATCAATCGATGCTGGTTCCCGCCGATGTCGAAGATAACCCGGTTGTCGCTGATGAAGTCGACGCCGGTCCCGAACGCCGTCTTGACATCCGCCGGACCGGCCAGAGTCGCCTTCGCGATGGTGTCATGCCATGCCCGGAGCGGTGCCTCGGCGCGTGGGTGACGTCTCCAGAAGGCCACCAGCGTCGATCGGGCGACGACGTTCATGGCTCATCATGACGAGTTTCCAGTTTGGAAACAAGATCGCCGCTGCATGCCCCCTCGCCCACGGATCGCGATGTGATCGTGATCGGCCGAGGCCGACGCGTGACTCGGGCTGCACCTAAGCCTCACGCACTCTCACGCACTCACGTCCGAACCCGCGCGATCTGCGCGCCGCAGCGGGCGAGCTTGGCCTCCAGCGCCTCGAAGCCGCGGTCGAGGTGGTAGACCCGGTTGATCTGGGTCTCGCCCTCGGCAGCCAACCCCGCGATGACCAGGGAGACCGACGCGCGCAGGTCGGTGGCCATCACCGGCGCGCCCTTGAGCCGCTCGACGCCCTCGACGACGGCGAGATCCCCTTCGAGCCGGATTTTTGCGCCCAGGCGCGCCAGCTCCTGCACGTGCATGAAGCGGTTCTCGAAGATGGTCTCGCGGATGCGCGACTGGCCGTTGGCCAGCGTCATCAGCGCCATGAACTGCGCCTGCAGATCGGTGGGGAAGCCCGGGAACGGGTCGGTGGTGATGTCGACGGCAGCGATGCCGGCGCCGTTGCGCCGCACCCGGACGCCGCCGGCCACCGGCGCGATCTCGGCGCCGGTGGTGGCGAGGATGTCGAGCGCCGCGTGCAGCAGGTCGGCGCGGGTGTTCTCCAGCACCACGTCGCCGCCGGCCATCGCCACCGCCATGGCGTAGGTGCCGGTCTCGATCCGGTCCGGCAAAACCTCGTGGCGGGCGCCGTTCAGCCGGGCCACGCCCTCGACGACGATCCGCGGCGTGCCGGCGCCCTGGATGCGCGCGCCCATCTTGGTGAGGCACTCGGCCAGATCCACCACCTCCGGCTCGCGGGCGGCGTTGGCGATCACCGTGGTGCCGTAGGCGAGCGCCGCCGCCATCAGCGCCACGTGGGTGCCGCCGACCGTGACCTTCGGGAAGTCGATCTCGGCCCCGCGCAGGCCGTTCTTCGTTCTTGCGACGACGTAGCCGGCATCGATCTCG
This sequence comes from uncultured Methylobacterium sp., assembly GCF_964242245.1. Classification (NCBI taxonomy): domain Bacteria; kingdom Pseudomonadati; phylum Pseudomonadota; class Alphaproteobacteria; order Hyphomicrobiales; family Methylobacteriaceae; genus Methylobacterium; species uncultured Methylobacterium sp. Next base: position 43,455 of record NZ_CAXTBY010000021.1, read on the forward strand.
ATCTGGGCACCCAGGCGCTCCAGCGCCATGATCAGGAGGTCGACGGGCCGCGTGCCGATGGCGCAGCCGCCGGGTAGGGAGACCTTGGCCTCGCCGAAGCGCGCCAAGAGCGGCGCCACCACCCAGAAACTCGCCCGCATGGTCGAGACCAGCTCGTAGGGCGCCGTGGTGTCGATGACGTTCGAGGCGGTCAGCCGGATGGTCTGTCCGGTCTCGGTGGTCTGCCCCGGGCGCTTGCCCACCACCATGTGGTCGACGCCGTGGTTGCCGAGGATGCGCGTGAGCGCGGCGATGTCGGCGAGCCGCGGCACGTTGGCGAGTTCCAGCGTGTCGCCGGTGAGCAGGCTCGCGATCATCAGCGGGAGCGCGGCGTTCTTGGCCCCCGAGATCGGGATCGTGCCGTGGAGGGCTGCGCCGCCGGTGATGTGGATGCGGTCCATCGTCTCGTGATCCTCGGGCGCCGCGCACGCGTCGCAGTGCCGCTCTTCCCCGCATTCGGGGTCCATGCTTGGCGGCAGCCTATAGGCGAGTTTTGTCCGAAAGGGGACCGGGGCTTAAGCGTTCCTCGGGAGGCGTCGCGGCCCTCGACCGGAGAGCGACGCCTTCAGGGACGCGCGAGCCTCACGATCGCAATGGCGAGCCCACTCACGCCAGCCAGGAGTGCGGCCATGAGCGCGATCATCTGCCAGACGGTCGGGATGTTGGACACCTTCCCGTCGATCGTTCCGATCTTCGCCTCGATCGGCGTCAGCTCGGATTTCGATACTTTGGAATCCAGCTTGGTATCGATGGCGATCAACCGACTTTCCAGCATCCCGAACCGCTTCTCCGTGTCGAGCCGCGCTGCCGCGATCGACGTCTGGATGTCGTCGAGCTTGGCGAACAGTTTTTTCCATGCCCTTTTCAAGGGCGGCCACCCGGCGTTCCATGTCGTCTGATGTGCCTCCCCCGTTGCCGCCGGACAAGGAGGGGGTCGCGCGCGGCTCATCCGCCTCCACTTCCGTTCCCGACTCCTTTCCGACGACACGAATACTTAGTCATCGCCCGTCATCCCTCGTGCCTCCGCCCATGCGAGCAGCGGCTCGCGACCGAAGCTGTAGGTGCAACCGCAGTTCGAGCACACGAGAAGCCACTGACGATAGCGTTTTTCGCGATTAGTATCGTAATTTATGCTGTAGATGAATGGATGATAATCGCCTTTTAGCTTCTCTACAACCTCGAACGCTTCAGTTTTGCAAACCGAACAATGAAAATCGGGCGCCACTTCGTCAAGGAATGCGCTCGCCATCCTGACGAAGTGCTGTGATGCACGCGGATCGTCATCGTTCGTGTCCATCGCGCGGGCAAACTCTCAGTCGTCATCGCTTCGGGCTAGCCTCCGATGCGATGGAACGTGCGAATCTGACCGTGACTTGTTTTTCACAGCTTGCCCAGACGGATTCCCCGGGGACGAATCCGAGCCTCCGGAAGCGTCGCCGCCGCTCGAAACTTCAGGCTCCGCCCGCCCGCGGACCTGGAGCTTCCGCCGCCGCAGGTTTTCGCGCAGCGCCGCCTTGAGGCGTTGCGTGCGGGCGCCGTCGTTGCCTGCGGTCATGATTCACGCGACCCATCGTCGCCTTCGACTCGTAAAGCCCATCCCCGCGCCTCACAATGGTGTCGAGGGCGGTGCAAGGCAGGACTGTCTCCGCCTTCTTGAACCGATTCCAGATCCGCCTGTATCTTTCGTTCGACGGCTCGCCGACAGGCCGCCGGATTCTTCGCCTTCCACCCAAGGCGCGATCGGGCGCGCCGGACCCCGGTGGGGTCGCGAACCGCACCGAGGGTATCGAGGCCCTGTCCGCCTCGACGATCCCGCGCCCGGACGCCCGCGCCGCCCGGCCAGCCACCGCCCAAGGACCTAGCATGCCCGAGCCCCGGCCCGCCGCCTCGATCTCCCCCCCGACGCAGTGCCAGGGGTCGGGGACCGACTACGAGGCCCACTTCCGCGGCGCGCTGGAGCGCCTGCACGGCGAGCGGCGCTACCGGGTGTTCGCCGACATCGAGCGGATCGCGGGCCGGTTCCCGATCGCCCACTGGCGCCGGCCGGACGGCGCGACCAGCGAGATCACGGTGTGGTGCTCGAACGACTACCTCGGCATGGGCCAGCACCCGGAGGTGGTGGCCGCGCTCACCGAGACGGCGCGGCGCTGCGGCGTCGGCGCGGGCGGCACCCGCAACATCGCCGGCAACACCTCGCCCCTGGTCGACCTCGAGCGGGAACTGGCCGACCTCCACGGCAAGGAGGCCGGCCTCGTCTTCACCTCGGGCTACGTCTCGAACCAGGCCGGCATCTCGACGATCGCCAAGCTGATCCCCGACTGCCTGATCCTGTCGGACGCGCTCAACCACAACTCGATGATCGAGGGCGTGCGCCACTCGGGGTGCGAGAAGCGCGTCTTCCGCCACAACGACCTCGCACACCTCGAAGAGCTGCTGATCGCGGCCGCCGGGCGCAACGCGCTGATCGTGTTCGAGAGCGTCTACTCGATGGACGGTGACGTGGCGCCGGTCGGCGCGATCTGCGCGCTGGCCGAGCGCTACGGCGCGATGACCTACCTCGACGAGGTCCACGCGGTCGGCCTCTACGGGCGCCGCGGCGGCGGGATCGCGGAGCGCGACGGGGTGATGCACCGGGTCGACGTGATCGAGGGGACGCTGGCCAAGGGGTTCGGCTGCGTCGGCGGCTACATCACCGCCTCCGCCGCGCTCTGCGACGCGGTGCGCAGCTTCGCGCCGGCCTTCATCTTCACCACCGCGCTGCCGCCGGCGATCGCGGCGGCCGCCCGCGCCTCGGTGCGCTACCTCAAGCGCTCGAGCGCGGAGCGGGACGCGCACCAGCGCCAGGCCGCCCGCACCAAGGCGGCGCTGGAGGCCGCGGGCCTGCCGGTGCTGCCCACCGACACCCACATCGTGCCGGTGATGGTGGGCGACGCCGAGCTGTGCAAGGCGGCGGCCGACCACCTGCTGGAGCGCCACGCGATCTACATCCAGCCGATCAACTACCCGACCGTTCCGCGGGGAACCGAGCGCCTGCGCATCACCCCCTCGCCGTTCCACGACGAGGCCCGCATCGCGGCGCTGACCGCGGCGCTGGTCGAGACCTGGGACACCCTCGACCTGCCGCGCGCCGGCGCGGTGTTCGCGCAGGCCGCGGAGTAGACCGGCGCGCGCTCAGTTCGACTTGGGCTTCCGGCTCGGGAACCAGCCGTGGGCCTCGCCGGCTTCCGCGATCTTGGCCTGCATCTCCCCGGTCAGCGTGCCGAGCCACTGCCGCATGCCGGTCAGCGTCGCCTGCGCCAAGTCCGGCTGCGCCCTGACGAGGCTGCGGCCCGCCGGCGTGTCGTAGAAGGCGGCGATCGCCTGGAGGTCCGCCTTCGAGAGCACCGCCGCGTAGGCGAGCGCCTGGATTCCGAGCAACTCGTCGTAGTGCGCGGACAGGATCGGCATGATCACCTCCCGCACCATGACCTGCGCCCGCTCGGGCTCCTTCAGGCCCATCTGCTGCACCATCCCGATCATCGGGACGCTCATCGAGTCGAGCAGCGCCGCGCGGTCGCCCTGGGCCCGCTTCACGACCTCGCGGGCCGCCGCCAAGCGCTCCGGCTCGACGCTCGCCTGCGGCGCGGCGGGGGCCGGCGCCTGCGCCCGAGCCGGGCCGCACATCACCGCGCCGAGGCAGGCGAGGCCGAGGAGGGCGGACATGCGCATGGGTCGGCTCCGTTCGATGCCGGACCCGTCGTACCGGGCTCGCGCTCCGGCGCAAGCCCCGCGGCCGGGTGACGGCCCCCGCGGTGGTGCCTGCCCCCACCGCGCCGGGCCTTGCCGGAGGCGTTGCATCGGCGCCCGTGATCGGCTGTGACTCGCCCGCGCGAATCGGCCGGGGCGTCAATCGACGCATCAAGCAGCAGGAGAACGACGCGGCATGTCGGGTGGTCACGGGGCGGTCGAGGGTTCGAACCGGCGCGTCGCGCTGCTGATCTCGGTGCTGGCCTTGTGCCTCGCCCTCAGCGAGACGCTGGGCAAGGCGGCGCAGACCGAGGCGATCGGCGCCAACGTTGAGGCGGCCAACCAGTGGGCGTTCTTCCAGGCCCGCACCATCCGCGCCACCGTGCTCCGGACCGCCGACGAGGCGCTGGCGCTGATCCCGGCGGGGAGCAGCGACGCTGCGGTGCAGGCCAAGCGCGCCGAGTGGGCCAGGACCATCGCCCGCTGGGAGTCCGAGCCCGCCACCGGCGAGGGCCGCAAGGAGCTCGCCGAGAAGGCCAAGGCCGCGCAAGGTGCGCGCGACCTCTCGCTGCTGCGCTACCACCACTACGAGCTGGCCTCGGCCGCCTTCCAGATCGGCATCGTGCTGGCCTCGGCGGAAGTCATCACCGGCATCGTCGCCCTGGTCTTCGCCGGCGGGTTTTTGGGCGTTGCCGGCGCCGCGATGCTGGGCTTCGGATTTTTCGCGCCGCAGGTGCTGCCGTTCCTGCATTGAGCCCGCGGGGTCCGGCCGGGTGGTAGTGTCTCAGTTTGAATTTTCCCTCGCCGCATGTCGCATCGCTGCCCTAGCTTGCGTGATGCTCAAAACCTTTCCGTTTGCATGAATGACAGCGTGACAGTTGGGGCATACTGGTCGCAGATCCTTGATAGGGTCTAATTTGTACTGCTTGCCAATCGTAGATAAAGGCTTTAGATGATGAACATGAATAAAGTTTAATAAACTAGAGCCGTACATCTTTCCAAAACTCATACGGCAGACAGAGCAATTTGTTCCATAATGTTCGATGCACCTTTTCCGAGCGCCGTTATCGCGCTCATATTTATTGACTACTACCGTAGTTTTTGCTCCTTCAAGAAACGACCCTTCATTTTGGATTTCGTCGGGATATAGAGAAGCGCCAGAATAAGATAAATTTGCCCAAACAGTAATCCATGGATTGCCCCATCCTGCTGGAGACCTCACTCGATCCAATTTTAACAAAGATCGGTTGTATTTCCGTTTTTCTAAATGCCTGCCTATAAAACTTGACGACGTAAATACCGTCCCTGTACCCTTGCCTCCAAGTCCATATCTTTCGATGATTGCGGCCCAGGTTTTAGGGTATAAATCCAAAAACCGTTCTATAAATTGCGCTGATGTAAATGATGAGCTCTCAAATTCTTTGAGTGCACGGTCAATGCGTGCATCGACTCGGGAGTTGGGACCATGTAAATCCATTGGGCATTATTCACTCTTTGGAAACAGGTAGGCGTGTGACGGTAAGTCTTCCACGTCGCACTCAATAGGATCATCGCTAAGACCAGTCACGTGCACAGCACGCGGCAGGGACGGATCAGCTTCGAGCCACCGATAAACCATATCGCGGATGAAGAATGGCGAGTCTGAAATGTCATCTGCTAGCGTGACGGTCCCCGAAAACTGCGATCCGGGTGGAACACCGACGAGCCGAAACGTCACCATGTCGAACCCCTCCTGCTTGGCGCCAAGCATACTTCAGCGGGAGGGATCGTACGAGGGGCCGGAACGGGAACGCGAGGCTCAACCGTTCGAGATCAAATTTCAAGCTGAGACACTACCGGCCGGGTGGGCGGCTGGACGTCGCCCCCGCGATCCTGTCTCATCCGAAAAAAGCAGCGTCCGGGAGGAGCCATGGCCGACGACCCCGAATCCCAGGGCCGCCTGACGCGGGCGTCGAGCTTCG
>NZ_CAXTBY010000022.1:0-49007 GCF_964242245.1 uncultured Methylobacterium sp.
CCCGCGTCACCCTGTGGATCGGCAACCTGCAATGGGAGCGCCGCAACGGCTACACGGCCTACGTCGAGCCGGTCCTGCACGCCCTCGACACGATCGAGCACCGCGACGCCCTGCTCAACCCGGACGGCACCGAGGCGGCATGGCCGCCGGCCGACGTGATCGTCGGCAACCCGCCGTTCCTCGGCGGCAAGCGCCTGCGCGACGGCTTGGGCGACGAAACGGTCGAGCGGCTGTTTGCCGCCTATCGCGGCCGCGTCCCGGCGGAGGCGGATCTGGTCTGCTACTGGGTGGAGAAGGCGTGGCGGGCGGTGGGCGACCCGCCGGGCGCGGACGGCGCCGGCGTCCGCAGGGCCGGGCTGGTGACGACGAACTCGATCCGCGGCGGCGCCAACCGGCGCGTGCTGGAGCCGATCGCGAAGGCTTCGGCGCTCCGCGAAGCCTGGGCCGATGAGCCTTGGGTTCTGAAGGGTGCGGCCGTCCGGGTGTCGATGATTGGCTTTGGATGGGGTTTCACGGAGCAGAGGTTGGACGGGGGCGTGGTCGAGCAGATCAATGCCGATCTGAGCGGCACCGGTATCGATCTGACCAAGGCAAGGCGGCTGAAGGAGAACGACGACACGAGCTTCATAGGAACTCAGAAGAACGGCGAGTTCGACATCTCAGGAGATATTGCAAGGCGCTGGCTCAAAGCGCCTCTCAATCCGAATGGAAGGCCAAATTCAGACGTACTTCGACCGTCCTGGTTAGGCTCTCACGTTGCGAAGCGTTGGGAAGATATATGGATTATATATTATTCTGTTGATGTAGACGAAAAAACTGCCTTACTTTACGAACAGCCATTCGAGTATATTTTGAAACACGTTAAACCTGTCAGACAAGAGCAGCGACGTGAAATAAGAAAGCGAAGGTGGTGGCTTTTAGGAGAGCCAATGCCTGAGCTTCAATCCAGGCTTGATCGGATTGAGAGATTTATTGCAACGCCGCGAGTATCAAAGTACCGTGTGTTTCGATGGTTACCAAGTATTGTTTTGCCTGATTGCCAATTAGTTGTTATCTGCAAAGATGACGATACAACATTTGGTGTTATGTCATCCGTTTTTCACGAAGTTTGGTCTCTCCGCCTTGGGACATGGCTTGGTGTCGGCAACGATCCCCGCTACACACCTTCAACCACCTTCGAGACCTTCCCCTTCCCCGAAAACCTCACCCCCGACATTCCGGCGGCCGACTACGCCGACGACCCGCGCGCGCAGGCGATCGCGGAGGCCGCGGCCGAGCTGAACCGCCTGCGGGAGAACTGGCTCAACCCGGCCGACCTCGTGCGGATCGAGCCGGAGGTGGTGCCGGGCTATCCCGACCGGGTCCTGCCGAAGGACGAAGCGGCCGCCGCGGTGCTGAGGACGCGCACGCTGACCGCCCTCTACAACGCGCGTCCGGCCTGGCTCGACAACGCCCACCGCCGCCTCGACGCGGCGGTGGCGGCCGCCTACGGCTGGCCGGCGGATCTGACCGACGACGCGATCCTGGAACGCCTGTTCGCGCTCAACCAGGAGCGCGCGGCCGCCGGGCGGTAGGGCGCCCGCCCGCGGTCACGCCGCCGCCGGCACCGGCCGCCGTCCGCGCCCCAATCCGAGAGCCAGCGCGCAGCCTGCCGCCGAGAGCAGCGCCAGCGGCATCAGTCCGAGGGGATAGCTCCCCGTCGCGTCCTTGATGACGCCGAGCAGGTACGTCCCCAGGAAGCCGCCGATGTTGCCCACCGCGTTGATCTGGGCGATGCCGGCGGCCGCCGCCCCCGCCGAGAGCCACTCCGTCGAGAGCGCCCAGAACGGGCCCTTCACGATGTAGGTCGCGGTCACCGCGACGCAGAGGATCAGGATCGTGGGCACGAGCTGCGTGGTCAGCAGCGCCGCGGTGAGGCTCAGCGCCAGCAGCCCGAGCGGCAGGGCCGTGTGCCAGACGCGCTCGCGCTTCCGGTCGGAGGAGCGGCCCCAGACGATCATCAGCACCGAGGCGATGCCGAACGGGATCGAATTCAGGAGCCCCGTCTCCAGGTTGGTCAGGCCGAAGGACTTGATGATCTGCGGCTGCCACAGGGACAGGCACTGGCTCGCGCCGGACGCGCCGGCGTAGATCAGCGAGGCGGCGAGCACGTAGCGGTTGGACATCACCTGCCGGAGCGAGAGGTGGCCGGCGGGTTGTCGCGCGCCCTCGACCACCGAGGCCCGGTCCTGCGCCAGCCGCTCGGTGAGCCACGCGCGCTGCTGCGGGGTGAGCCAGTTGGCCCGGCCCGGCCCGTCCGGCAGCAGGACGAAGGCGAGGATGCCGAGGGCCACGGCGGGCACCGCCTCCAGCAGGAACAGCCACTGCCAGCCGCGAAAACCCAGGAGCCCGTCGGTGCCGAGCAGCCACGCCGAGATCGGCGAGCCGAGGAAGCTGGAGACCGGGATCGCCACCATGAAGATCGCCACGATCCGCCCGCGGTGGGCGCGCGGGAACCAGTAGGTCAGGTAGAGGATCACGCCGGGGAAGAACCCGGCCTCGGCCGCCCCCAGCAGCAGGCGCACGGCGTAGAACGAGGCCGGCCCGACGACGAAGGCCATGCCGGCCGAGACCAATCCCCAGGTGATCATGATCCGCGCGAGCCAGATCCGCGCGCCGAACCGCTCCATGGCGATGTTGCTCGGCACCTCGCACAGCACGTAGGACACGTAGAACAGCCCGCCGCCGAGGCCGAACTGCGCCGCCGACAGGCCGATGTCCTGGTTCATCTGGAGCGCCGCGAAGCCCGCGTTCACCCGGTCGACGAAGGCGACGAAGTAGGCGAGCATCAGGAACGGCAGGATGCGCCACGTCACGGTGCGCAGCGTCGCGCGCTCGATCGCCGAGGTCTCCGTCTGGGCCATGTCTCGTCCTTCCCCGCCGCGCCGGGGCCTGAGCGTTCCCCCATCCCGACGCCGCTGGCCAGACCTGATGACGACATCGCGGTCCGCCTGTCAGCCCAGGGTGCCGGTTCACGTGCGATGGCGCGCGACTGTGGCGCCGGGGGCGCGGTGCTCCGACGATTGCAGATCCGGGGTTGCTTAGCCCGAAGCGGGCATGTGATCCTGTCCGGAGATTGCTTCCGTCAATCGAGAGGTGCGGGGGCGCCCATGCTCGACATCGCCGACCTTCACCGCGTGCGCTACCGGACCATGACGCTCCCGACCTTCGTCGCGGAGAGCCATGACGCCTATGCCCGGCAGCCGCCGGAGAAGCTGGTCTGCCGGTCCGTCGATGCGTGGCTCGCGGATCGTAAGCTCTCCGCGTTCCTGCGCGACGCGGCCGGGGCCCAGCCCCGCCCGGTCGAGGCGGCCCGCGGGGTGGTGCCCGCGTCCGAGCCCACGAACGCGGGACTGCGCTTCGTGCCCGGCTGATGGCGCGGGGCTCAGGCAACGTTCGCCGCCGCCGTCACGTTGTCGCGTCGGCGGATCAACCCGAGGGGAGGCGATGAGACACCACGGCGTCCTGCCTCCGGCCCTGCCCGGCCCCCGCGCGTCGATCGAGACGAAGGCGGGGCGGGTGTGCCTCTACGGCTCGGCCGAAGCGGACGGGGTGCCCCTGCTCCTCGTCCATTCGATCAATGCCGCGGCCAGCGCCTACGAGGTCCGTCCGCTCTACCTGCATGACCGCCCGCGCCGGCCGGTCTACGCCCTCGATCTTCCCGGCTACGGCCTCTCCGAGCGCGCGCGGCGGGTCTACACGCCGCGCACGATGACGGATGCGATCCACGCCGTCGCCGCGGAGATCCGCACGCGGCATGGGGGCGCCCGCGTGGACGCGGTCGCGCTCTCGCTCTCGGCCTCCTACCTCGCGCGGGCCGTCACCGAGCGCCCCGACGATTATCGCGCGCTCGTCCTGATCAGCCCGACCGGGTTCGACCGCCTGCTCGCGGGGCGCGGGCCGGACGGGGGCGTCCGCGGCAGCGAGAGAGCCCGCGCAATCCTCGACTCGCGGCTGCTCGGCCCGGCGCTGTTCGGGGTCCTCGTGAGCCGGCCGAGCATGCGCTATTTCCTGCGCAAGACCTTCGGCTCGAAGCGCATCGACGAGGGCCTGTTCGACTACGACCAGCTCTCCGCCCACCAGCCCGGCGCGCGCCACGCCCCGTGCTGCTTCCTGTCCGGCCTGCTGTTTCCGACCGACGCCACCACCCTCTACGAGGCGCTGACGCTGCCGGTGCTGATGCTGCACGGGCAGCGCGGCGATTTCGTCGATTTCCGCGACGCCCCGCGCTTCGCCGCCCGGCCGAACTGGACCATCCGCAGCCTGCCGACCGGGGCCTTCCCGCATTTCGAGGATCTCGCAACCGTCACGGGACTCTGCGACGAATTCTTCGCGAGCCTCCCGTCACCCGTGGCGTCGCCCGATCAGTTGATCCGCCAGCGGGACTCGTAGCCGGCCAGCCGCGCGATCCCGTCGCCCACCGCGCCCGCCCACTCCGCCGGGAGGCGACGCCACGCGGGCGGCGCGCGGAAGGCGAAGCAGCGCATGGTCTCGCCCATCAGGAGGGCGATCTGCCCCTCCGTCTCGGGCGGGATCGTCCGGCCCGCCCACTCGTTCGGAGGGCGCTCGGGCGCGGGCGCCACGGCGCGGTCCCAGGACGTGCCCCAGGCGAGCTGCGCGAAGCGCTCGCAAGGGGCCGCGAAGCGTGCCGCGACCTCGTCGTGCAGCTCCGGCGCATCGCCGCGGAACGGCTCCGGGTCGAGCCCGCGCGACCACGCCGCCTGATCGAGGACGTGGCCGATCCGCCGCGGATGGCCCTCGACCTGCCGGTGCACGCGCAGGCGGCGCAGGCGCCGCGAGGCCTCCACCGCGAGCGGGCCGGGACTGCGGTTGGTCACGGTCCGCAGCGCCTGCGCATCCGTCATCGGGCCGATCCGCTCGGCAAGGCCCAGCGCCGCGACGACCCGCTCCACGAACGGCGCCCCGGAGCGCGCGTCGCGAAGGGGCACGGCGGTGACGCGGCCCCCCGCCGCCCGCGCCCACGGCTCGATCAGCGCGCGGTAGTCGAGCCGCCCGGAGCGGCGGTTCGCCCGGGCGTAGGCTCGGAATGTCCGCGCTTCGAGGGCGAGCTGGGCGCGGTGCGCGTAGGCCGAGTTCAGGAACTCGAACGGCGGCTTGACCGCCATCGCAACCTCCAAGGCGAAGCCGCGCCGGGCGAACACCTCGGCCAGCGTCGCCGGCACGCGGAAGCCCGGCCGCTGCACGGAGAAATCCTCGTAGGAGAGGATGACCGTGTCGGCGTCGGTCCCGCCGAGCACGCCGTCGAGGCGGTCGAGGATCGCGCGGCGCTCGCTGCGCGGGCGGCGGCCGTCGAGCGCCGCGCCGAGGCACTGGTGGTTCACGTCGGCGCCCTCGTGCGATCCGGGGAGTGCCAGTTCGGGATAGAGCAGGCCCGCCTCCGCGAGCCGCGGCCGCAGGGTCGCCAGCACGTATTGCAGCGATGTGGACCCCGTCCGGGGCATTCCGATATGGATGATGGCGCGACGCATCGCCGGTCGCCTCCTTTCTTCGTCCTCGCCGTCGCGGATCGTCCCGCGGCGTCTCTCCAACCCCGTTGCCGAGTTCCGATGATCGACCTGACCCTCGATGCCGCCCGAACCATCGTCGCGAGCGCGCTTGAGGCTGCGCGGCTGCGCACGCTCAAGCCGCTCGCGGTCGTCGTCTATGATGCACGGGGGTCTCTGAAGTGTGTCCAGGTCGAGGATGGCGCCTCGCTGCGCCGGCCCGAGATCGCGTCGGCCAAGGCCAACGGCGCCCTGGCGCTGGGCTTGGGGTCGCGGGCGATCCAGACCCGGGCCGAGGCGCAGCCCCATTTCGTCGCCGCGGTGAGCCACGTGGTCGGGCCGGCGGCCCTGGTGCCGGTTCCGGGGGGCGTGCTGATCCGCGCGCGTGACGGTCGCCTGCTCGGGGCGGTCGGCATCTCGGGCGACACCTCCGACAACGACGAGCTCTGCGCGGTCGCCGGCATCGCGGCGGCGGACCTCACCCCCGAGACCGGCGCGTGAGACCATGCGCCTGACGCGCCGCGACGGGCTGAGGGGTGCGGCGCTCCTCGCCCTGACCCCGGCGACGCCCGTGCGGGCCGGCCTGGAGGCCGAGTACCGCCGCGGCAACGACGCCGACCCGGGGACGCTCGATCCCCATCGCTCCTCGACGGTGGCCGAGGCGCACATCCTGCGCGACCTGTTCGACGGCCTGCTGACCTACGACAATCACGGCGCCATCATTCCCGGCGCGGCGGAGGCTTGGCAGGTCTCGGACGACGCGCTGACCTACACCTTCACCCTGCGCGGCGACGGCCGCTGGTCGAACGGCGACCCGGTCGAGGCCGGGGCCTTCGTCTACGCGCTGCGCCGCATCCTGGCGCCGGCCACCGCCGCCAAGTACGCCGAGGTGCTCTTCCCCATCCGCAACGCGGCCGCCGTCAACCGCGGCGAGGCGGCGGTGGACTCCCTCGGCGTCTCCGCGCCGGATGCGCGCACGGTGGTGATCCGCCTCGACGCGCCGACGCCCTACGTCCTCGAACTCCTGACCCACCAGACCGCGCTGCCGGTGCATCCGCCCTCGGTGGAACGCCACGGCGACGGCTTCACGCGTCCCGGGAACCTCGTCTCGAACGGGCCCTACCGCTTGATCGAGTCCGTGCCGAACGACCGCATCGTGCTGGCGCGCAACCCCTACTTCCACGCGGCCGCCGACGTCGCGATCCCGCGCGTCGCCTTCGTCCCGACCCCGGACCTGTCGGGCGCGGTGCGCCGCTACGCCGCGGGCGAACTCGACTCGCTGGCCGACCTCCCCGGCGACCAGATGGCCTCGCTGAGAGGCCGCTTCGGGGATCAGGTCGTGCTCGGGCCGTCGCTGGGCGTCGACGCGCTCGCGGTCAACACCCGCAAGGCGCCGTTCGACGATGGCCGGGTGCGCCGCGCCCTGTCGCTGGCGCTCGACCGCGAATACCTCAGCGAGGCGTTGTGGGGCGCCACGATGAGCCCGGCCTACTCGCTGTGCCCGCCGGGCCTCGACAATGCCCGGACTCCGCCCGAGACCGCCGGCCGCGAGACGCTTCCCATCGACAACGAGGATCTGGCGCGGGATCTGCTCGCCGCGGCCGGCTTCGGGCCGGGCCGCCCGCTTCGCGTCGAGTACCGCTTCAACACCAGCGACAACAACCGCAACACCGCGGTGGCCCTGGCCGAGATGTGGCGCGGCCTCGGCATCGAGACCCGCTTCGTCTACACCGACGCCAAGACGCACTTCGCCTACCTGCGCGACGGCGGCGACTTCGACGTCGCCCGCATGTCCTGGATCGCCGACTATTCCGACCCGCAGAACTTTTTGTTTCTGCTCACCACCGGCAACGACGGGATGAATCCCGGTCATTGGTCGAACGCCGCGTACGACGGGCTGCTGGCGCAGGCGGCCGCCGAGCGCGACCTTGCGGCGCGCGCCGACATGCTCTTCCGCGCCGAGGCGATCGTGGTGCGGGAACTGCCCTGGATCCCGGTGATGCACACCCGCTCGAAGGCGCTGATCGCGCCGCGCCTGCGCGGCTACCATCCGAACCTGCGCAACGCCGCACCGACGCGGTTCTTGCGGTTGGAGGGCTGAGCGGAACCGGACTTCGCGTTCGCGCGCAGCGAGCCGGCAGGCTTCGAAAGATCGCGAACGGCGCGGTGCGCAGCCTGCCCGGCGACGCCGATGCGGACGCGATCGTTCGTGGCATCCGCCGCGGGAGCGGCTATGCCGGTCTGAAGCCCTGACCTGTCCCCTGATTGGGGGGCATCCTTCGGGACGGAAGCTTGGTCGAAGCGGAGTGCCCCGCCCTGTCCTACGTCCTGCGCCGCCTCGCCCAGGCGATCCCGACGCTGCTCGCCGTCGTCACCGTCAGCTTCTTCCTGATGCGGCTCGCCCCCGGCGGCCCGTTCGACCTGGAGCGGCCGCTGGCACCCGCCGCGATGGACAACCTGCGCCGCCTCTACGGCCTCGACCAGCCGCTGATCGTGCAGTTCGGGCGCTACCTCGCCGGCCTCGCGCAGGGCGATCTCGGGCCGTCGTTCTCGTTCCGCGACCTCACCGTCGCCGGCCTGTTCGCCCGCGGCCTGCCGGTCTCGATGGTGCTCGGCGGCTTGGCGCTCGCGCTGTCGCTGACCTTCGGGATCGGTCTCGGGGTCCTGGCCGCCCTCCGGCGCGGAGGATGGGTCGACCGCATCGTCGGGCTGATGGCCTCGCTGAGCCTGTCCGTGCCCGGCTTCGTCGTCGCCCCGCTGCTCCAGGTCGCCTTCGGCCTCACCCTGCGCTGGCTGCCGGTGAGCGGCTGGGAGGGCGGCGCGGCGAGCCACTTGGTCCTGCCCGTGATCACCCTGGTCCTGCCCGAGGCCGGCGCGATCGCCCGGCTGACCCGTGCCGGGATGGCGGAGGCGCTGCGCGCCCAGCATGTCCGCACCATGCGCAGCCTCGGCCTGCCGCCGTGGCGCATCGCGCGCCACGCGCTCCGCGGGGCGCTCCTGCCCGTCGTCGCGGTCCTCGGGCCGCTCGCGGCCTCGCTGCTCACCGGCTCCGTCGTGGTCGAGACGATCTTCGGCCTGCCCGGCATCGGCCGCTACTTCGTGGAGGGTGCGCTGAACCGCGATTACACCCTGGTGATGGGCACCGTGGTGCTGGTGGCGGCCCTCGTGGTCCTCCTCAACATCGTCGCCGACCTCCTGTCCGCGTGGCTCGACCCGCGCCTGCGGCTGCGCGCGTGAGCGCCGCGCCGCCGCGCCGGTCGCCGACGCGGCTCGCGCTGGCCCGCCTCGCGCGGGACCGCGGGGCGATGGGCGCGCTCGCCGCGCTCGCGGCGCTGGTGCTGGCCTGCCTCGTCGGCCCCCTCCTCGCCGCCCGCGCGCCCGAGCGGACCTATCCGGACCTGCGCCAGCTTCCCCCGAGCCTCGCCGCGCAGCCCGACGCCGCGCACCTAGGTCCGGCGCTCGATCGCCTCGCCTTCCGCATGCGCGCGCAGGTGGAGCGTGCGACGCGCGCCGGGGCCGGGCTGGAACTCGTCCTGACGTCCGCCCGCGCGATCGACCCACGCGGCCTCGTCTACCTGCCCCGCTCCGACCTGTTCGGCGAACCCCGGGTGGTCGAACGCGGCGGCGACGGCCGCCGCCTCGTGCTCGACGTGCCCGTGCGGAGTCTCTACTTCCCCCTTGGCACCGACGTGCACGGGCGCGACCTCCTCAGCCGCAGCCTCGTCGCCGGCCGGGTCTCGCTGCTGATCGGGCTCACCGCGACGCTGGTGGCGCTCGGCGTCGGCGTCGCCTACGGCGCGGTCGCAGGGTTCGCCGGCGGCGCGGTCGACGCGGCGATGATGCGCGTCGTGGACATCCTCTACGCCCTGCCCTTCGTGTTCTTCGTCATCGTCCTGGTGGTGTTCTTCCGCGCGAGCTTGGCGCTGGTCCTCATCGCCATCGGCGCCGTCGAGTGGCTCGACATGGCCCGGATCGTGCGCGCCCAGACCCTGTCGCTGCGCGCCCGCGACTTCGTCCGCGCGGCCGAGGCGCTCGGGCTCCCGGCCGCCGCGATCCTGCGTCGGCACATCGTGCCCAACACGCTCGGTCCCGTCGTCGTCGCGGCGACGCTCCTGGTGCCGCGGGTGATCCTGCTGGAGAGCTTCCTGTCGTTCCTGGGCCTGGGCGTCCAGGAGCCGCAGACGAGCTGGGGCGTCCTGATCGCCGACGGCGCGCGCAGCCTCGAATCGGCGCCGCACATGCTCGCCGGCCCGGCGGCGTTCCTGGTCGCGACCCTGGTCGCGCTGAACGCGTTCGGCGACGGGCTCGCCGACGCCCTCGACCCGCGCTCGGACGTGGCCTGAGGGCGGCGTTCGCGGCGGGCAGTCGTCCCGTGCGACGACCCCGTGCGACGATCAGCGCGCCTCGGTGAGGGCCGGATACACGTGGCGAACCTGTCGGCGCTCCTCGGGGATCGGCATCGCGGGGCGAAACCGCGCGTGGCTCGGCACGGGCAGCACGATGCCGGCTTGGCTCGGGCGCAGGCGCCAGCGGTCGGCGCCCGCCAGCGCCACCGTCGGACGGTCGCGGGCCAGCGTGGCGTCGGCCCCGTGCGTCGGCACGGTGGCGAGGCCCGCGACCGTCGTGCCGGCCAGGATGACCAGCCGGAGGCCGGGATTGCGATGACGGGTCATGGAAGCGCATCCGCGTTGGTCCCGCCATTGGGGCCCGCAACGGTGAAGGCTCGGCCGAACCTTTTCCGGCTCAGCGCCGTTCTGAACAGCAGTCTCGAGTCAGGGTAAACACAGTCATGGCGACCAAGGTCGAGACGGCACCGGGCGGCGGCACGCCCGAGCGTGCGCCGATGGGCACGGTGGTCGACACCGACATCTCCGCCCGCCTCGACCGGCTGCCCTGGGGCCGCTTCCACGTCCTCGTCATCGTGGCCCTCGGCATCACCTGGGTGCTCGACGGCCTCGAGGTGACGCTCGCCGGCTCCCTCGTCGGCGCCCTGCGCAAGGCGCCGATGAGCTTCTCGGAGTTCGACGTGGGCTTGGCCGCCAGCACCTACCTCGTCGGTGCGGTCACCGGCGCGGTCGGCTTCGGCTGGCTCACCGACCGCATCGGGCGCAAGAAGCTGTTCTTCATCACGCTGGCCCTCTACCTCTGCGCCACCGCGGCGACGGGGCTGTCCTGGAACGTCTGGAGCTTCTGCCTCTTCCGCTTCTTCACCGGCGCGGGCATCGGCGGCGAGTACACCGCGATCAACTCGACCATCCAGGAACTCGTCCCGGCCCGTGCGCGCGGCTGGACCAACCTCGTGATCAACGGCTCGTTCTGGATCGGGGCGGCGCTCGGCTCGTTCCTGTCGATCGTGCTGCTGCGGCCCGAGGTGATCGACCCGGCCTGGGGTTGGCGCGTCGCCTTCTTCGTCGGCGGCGGCATCGGCCTCGCGATCCTCCTCCTGCGCGCCTGGATTCCCGAGAGCCCGCGCTGGCTCGCCGCCCACGGCTACGCGGCGGAGGCCGACCGGGTGGTGACGGGCATCGAGAAGCGCTTCACCGACGCGGGCGTCAGCCTGCCGCCCGTCGACGCGAGCAAGCGCATCAAGCTCAAGACCCGCGACCACACCCCGCTCTCGGAGGTGGCGCGCGCCCTGTTCGTCACCAGCCGCACGCAGACCTTCGTCGGCTTGGCGCTCATGGTGGGCCAAGCTTTCTTCTACAACGCCCTGTTCTTCACCTACGCCCTGGTGCTGGAGCGCTTCTACGACGTGCCCGGCGGCGACGTCGGCTGGTACCTCCTGCCCTTCGCGCTGGGCTCCTTCCTCGGGCCGGTCTTCCTCGGACGCCTGTTCGACACGGTGGGCCGGCGCCCGATGATCGCCTTCACCTACGGCATCTCGGCCGTGCTGCTCGTGATCGCGGGCTACCTGTTCAAGGTCGAGGCGTTCGGCCCCGTGGGTCAGACCGCGGCGTGGATGGTGGTGTTCTTCTTCGCCTCCGCGGCGGCGAGCTCCGCCTACCTCACGGTCGCCGAGACCTTCCCGCTGGAGATCCGGGCGCTGGCCATCGCCGTCTTCTACGCGCTCGGCACCGGCATCGGCGGCGTCTCCGGCCCGCTCCTGTTCGGCACGCTGGTCGAGACGGGCTCGCGCGGCAACGTGTTCGCCGGCTACCTGCTCGGCGCCGCCCTGATGACGATAGCCTCGGTGGTCGGCGCGGTCTGGGGCACCGCTGCGGAGGGACGCTCGCTGGAGGACGTGTCGAAGCCGCTCGCGGCGGCGTGATCAGACGCGGCGGACGGGCGCTGCGTAGAGGGACAGTATCGGGTCCACTGTTCGCAGGGTGATCCCTCCGACAGTCGCCTGCGCGATGAGCATCCGGTCGAACGGGTCCTTGTGGTGGAGCGGCAGCGCGATCACCGCGACGGCGTGATCGCCGGTGATCGACATCTCGACGCAACCGTTCTCCACGAGACCACGCTTCAAGACCGCCGGATCGACCTGGAAGTCCGGGCGTCCAAGTCCGGTCTTGGCGTCCAAGTCTGGTCTTGATCGCGACCTCCGCGCCGGTCCCCTACGATGGTTCGCTTCGAGGAGCGGTGCAATCGGCGCGAGCGCCTCACTCATCCCGCCGCCACACCTGCCCGTGATACACGAACTTCGATCCCTCGCTCGCGAGCGCCGCGAGGCCGGTGAAGGCCGGGTCGTGAACCGTGATGACGCTGGTCGGAATCGCCCGCATCATCGCGGAAAACGGCGCCTTGCGCTCGAAGGCCTCGCGGAATCCGCCTGCGCTCAGCAGCTTGACGATCCGCGGGGCGATGCCGCCGCCGACGTAGACGCCGCCGGTGGCCAGGAACGTGAGCGCGAGGTCGCCGCAGACCCGGCCGAGCAGGCGCCCGAACAGGTCGAGCGCCTCGGCCGCGTGCGGATCGGAGGCGTCGAGCCCGGCCTGGGTGATCGTCGCCGGGTCGAGCTTCTCCGCGGGCGCGCCGGTGCGGACGTGGCGCACGGCCGCGTGCAGGCGCGCGAGGCCGGGACCCGACAGCACGGCCTCGATCGTGATCCGCGCCTCGACGCGCTCCAGGGCGTGCCAGACCTGCTCCTCGAAGGCGTCGGCCGGCCCGAGATCGGTGTGACCGGCCTCCGTCGAGACGATCGCGAGCTTCTCGGAATACGGCACCAGGGCGGCGGCGCCGAAGCCGGTGCCGGGGCCAAGCACCATCCGGGCACCCCCGGGCGCGGGCCCGATCGGCCCGATCGGCGTGAGGTCGTGGGGGGCGATGCCGGCGGCGCCCGCCGCCACCGGCACGTAGTCGTTGACGACGACTGAGGCCGACAGGCCAAAATCGGCGCCGATCCGGGCACCCTCGATCACCCAGTGGGCATTGGTGAGCTGCACCTTCGGCCCGTCGACCCGGCCGGCGATGGCCAGGATCGTCGAGCGCGGCGGCGGTCCGCTCTCGCGGCCCTTGGCGAGCGCCGCGCGGATGGCGCTCGACGGGTCGGGATGGCGCGCGGTCTCCTCGTGCGAGAGCAGGCGGGGCGCCGCGCCCTTCTCCGCCACCACCGCGAAGCGGGCATTGGTGCCGCCGATATCGCCGACGAGGACCGGAAACTCGAACATGCGGCGCCCTTTCCTGTATCCGCGCGGGCGCGCTCGCCCGACGCATCGACACACATCCCGGCGGAACCGACCCGCGCCGCTCACGCCTCCGGCAGCGCGTCCGGATCGATGTCGCCGCCGGCAGACCATGCGAAAAGCAAGGCCCGCACCGCCGCCGGGTCAGGCAGGCGGCGGGCGGCGGCGGTCTCGCCGGGGCCGACCCGGATGCCGAGGCCGCCGTCCCGGGCCACGCTCTCGAAGGCGATCTCGTCGGTGCGGTCGTCGCCCAGGAACACCGCGCGGCGGCCGGCATAGGGCGCGTGCTCCAGGAAGGCGCGGATGGCGTGGCCCTTGGTGGCCGAGGCCGGCACGATCTCGCCCACCGCCTTGCCGAGCTGGAGCCGGTAGGGGCCGGCGAGCTCCGCGGCGAGCGCCGTCACCGCGGCCTGCGCCCGCTCGGCATCGTCCGGTGTCGCGAGGCGCCAGTGGACGGCGACCGAGGCGCCCTTGTCCTCGATCAGCACCGCGTCGAGGCCGGCCACCATCGCCTGGAGCCGCGGCACGCGGGCGCGAAGCTCCGGATGGTCGGCGGGTCCGCCGCCGGCGAGCCTGCCGTCGACTCGGCGCTCGACTCCGTGCAGACCCGCCACGTCGAAGCGCGCGGGCGCCAGGAAGTCGTCGATCACCGAGACCGGCCGTCCGGTGACGATGGCGAGCGCGCCGCCGAGCCGGGTGCGCAGGCGCTCCAGGGCCGGCGCGAGGCCGGGATCGACGCGGACCTGGTCCGGCCGCGGCGCGATCTCGACCAGCGTGCCGTCGAAGTCGAGGAAGAGGGCGATGGGCGGGTTCAACGTCGGGGCTCCGGGCTGCCGGTCCCGTTCCGGCTAACACGCCGCGGGCTCTCGGCAAACGCCCGCCGGAAGCGCCCTATCTCTCCCCGGGCGACAGCGCGAGGACTTCATCATGCCCCCGACCCCATGTCCCACGAAACCGGGCGAGGAGAGTGTTTGGGATTACCCCCGCCCGCCCCGGCTGGAGCCCGTGGCCGCCCGGCTGCGGGTCGTGCTCGGCGGCACGATCATCGCCGAGACGACCTCGGGATATCGCGTGCTGGAGACGAGCCATCCGCCGACCTACTACGTCCCGCCGGTCGACGTGGCCGACGGCGTGCTCGGGCCGCCGCGCCGGGCCGGGATCTGCGAGTGGAAGGGCCGGGCCGTGCTGTTCGACGTGCGCGGCGGCGCAGTCCTCGCCCCCGGCGCGGCCTGGGCCTATCCCGACCCAACGCCGGGCTTCCGGGCAATCGCCGGCTACGTCGCCTTCTACGCCGGCCCGATGGACGCCTGCTTCGTCGGCGAGACCCGCGCCGAGCCCCAGCCCGGCGGCTTCTATGGCGGCTGGATCACGCCCTGCATCGTCGGTCCGTTCAAGGGGCCTCCGGGCACCATGGGCTGGTGATCCCCGTTCCCGGCGACGCGCAGGCCGCTACATCCGGCACGTGCGGGCGTCAGGAGGCAACGATGCCGGATTCAACCGAGGCGAGGCCGCAGGACGTCGGCCTCTGCGCGGACCGACTGGAGCGGATCGATGCCTGGATGCGCCGGCTCGTCGCCGACGGGCGGCTCGCCGGCCTGTCGGTGGCGGTGGCGCGGCGCGGGCGCACCGCTTTCCACCGCGCCCATGGGCTCGCCGATCTCGCTCGGGGGACGCCGTTCACCACCGACACGGTGGCGCGCATCTACTCGATGACCAAGCCTCTGACCTCGGTCGCGGTGATGCAGCTCTACGAGGAGGGCCGGTTCCAGCTCGACGATCCGGTCGCGCGCTTCCTGCCGGAGTTCTCCGAGATGCGGGTCGCGACCGGCGGCAACCGCGCCAGGATCGAGACCGAGCCGGCCCGCCGCCCGATCACCATCCGCGACCTCCTCACCCATACCGGCGGCCTGACCTACGGGTTCATGGACGCGACGCTGGTCGATGCCCTCTACCGCCAGCGCGGCGCCGACTTCCTGCGGCCGGACGCGACCCTGGCCGAGGTGGTGGCGACCGTGGCCGAACTCCCGCTGCTGTCGCAGCCCGGCGAGGCCTGGAACTACAGCGTCTCCACCGACGTGCTCGGCCACCTCGTCGCGGTGGTCTCCGGTCAGGAGTTCGCGGATTTCCTGCGCGAACGGGTGATCCGGCCGCTCGGCATGACCGACACGGACTTCTTCGTGCGGCCCGAGACCATGCCCCGGTTCGCGGCGAACTACGCCTACGATCGCGACCGGCGCCTGACCCTCTGCGACGACGCGGTGGACACCGCCTTCGCCAAGGCCCCGGCGATCGCGGGCGGGGGTGGCGGCCTCGTCTCGACGGCCGCCGACTACCTGCGCTTCTGCCGCTTCGTCCTGAACCGCGGCGTGCTCGACGGCGTGCGGCTGCTCGGCCGCAAGACCGTCGATCTGATGACGATGAACCACCTGCCGGGCGATCTCGCCTCGGTCGGCACGCCGCGCTTCGCCGAGTCGTCCTACCACGGCATCGGCTTCGGACTGGGGTTCTCGGTGATGCTCGATCCGGCCCGGGCCCAGATCGTCGGGACGCCGGGCGAGGTCGCCTGGGGCGGGATGGCCTCCACCGCCTTCTGGATCGACCCGGCCGAGGATCTCGCCGTGGTCCTGCTGACCCAGCTCGTGCCCTCCTCGGCCCTGCCGATCCGCAAGGAACTGCGGGTGCTCACCTACGCCGCGCTGACCGATTGATCCGGTGCGCGTCGGCGGAGACCGGCCTTGAGGCCGTCCAGCCGTCCGCGGCAGGTCGTGCCGCCTACTCGTCGGCGGACTCCTCGGCGGGGGCGGCAGCCGCCGGCGCCGAGGCGGGCTTGGCGCCGGTCTTGCCCGCGCCGGACTTGGCCGCGGTGGAGCCGGTCGCTGCGGGCTTGGCCGCCATGTACTCCGGATCGGTGCGCGGACCGCCCGGCCCGTTCGTCGCGCCGGCCAACTGGCCCGGCACCACGTCGGTCACCCGGTTCCAGGTCTGCGACTTGCACAGGAAGGCGATCAGGCAGCCGCGGACCGTCAGCTCGGCCGGCGTATCGGTCCAGATCGTGACGTCGTAGGACTTCCCGTCCTCGGAATTGTAGATCTTGCCCTCGTAGCGGGCGTCGGCGTTCGGCTTCAGGCCCAGGATGAGCTGGTGGCCCAGCGATGCGCGGGCCTGTTTTCTCGGGTCCGGGTTCTTGAAGTCGATCCGCGGCTGGCCCTTGTCGTTGAGCGGCACCTTCAGCCACACGACGTAGCCGCACACGCTCTTCTCGCCCGCCCCGCACTTCTCGAGCCTGACGCGGGCGCGTCCGTCCTCGACCAGCCACGTGCCGCTGGGGTCGGCGGGCGGCGCGGCGCGAGCTGCCCCCGAGAGGGCGACGAGCGCGAACAGCGGCGCGGCCAGGAGGCCGGCTGCCAGTCCGACCCGGGGGGCGATCGCCGCGCCGATTCGTCGAAACGTCATTCGAATACTCCCTTGCGCGAGTTTGCGCCGCGGGCCGTACCATCGGGCGCGCCCGTCCTCAGGGTGTCGCCTTCCGCTCCGAAGGTGACGGGATCATGGCCGTGCCCCCTAGTGAGGGCGATTTCGGTTCGCCCGCGCCCATCGCTGTTCTTCTAAGCCCCTGTGAAAAAAGGCTTCTTCGCGTGAGGCGCGCGAACTCCGCTCGGGACGGCCGTCGGCGGGAAGCCCGGCGGATCGGACAACGCCTCACCCCCGCGTCGGGGGCGAGGCCCGGCCGGCGCCGAGGCGGCGCTGCATCAGCACCGTGTCGAGCCAGCGTCCGTGCTTGTGACCGACGCCGGACAGCGTTCCGACCGTCGTGAAACCGAGGGCCGCGTGGAGCGCGACCGATGGCTCGGAGCCGGGATCGGTGATCACTGCGACCATCAGCCGGCAGTCGATCGCCTCGCAGGCCGCGAGCAGCCCTTCGAGCAGCGCCCGTCCGATCCCGAGGCCGCGCGCGTCCGCGGCGACGTAGACCGAGTCCTCCACCGTCGATCGATAGGCCGCCCGCTGGCGGTAGGGCCCGGCATAGGCGTAGCCGGACACGACGCCCGCACGCTCGGCCACGAGGTAGGGAAACCCGACGGCGAGCAGGTCCGCACGCCGCCGCGCCATCTCGGTCTCGGAGGGTGGATCGGTCTCGAAGCTCGCCGCGCCGTTGAGGACGGCCTCGCGGTAGATCCCGGCGATGGCCGGGATGTCCGCTGCCGTCGCCGGGCGCAGGCGAAGTGTCATCGGGCGGACTCGTCGGGCATGCGGTAGGGCCGAGGAGCAAAAAAAGGGCCGGCGCGTTCGCGCCGGCCCTGTGTCCCTTCGCCATCAATCCATCAGGACCGTGCGGTCCCTGAAGCCATCACTCGGCGGCGGTCATCTCGGCGGTGAAGTGACCGCACCAATCCTGAGAGGCCACGACCGGCCACAGGCCCTTCGACTCGGGAGCCGGTTGGCTGACCGGCGGGTTGAAGCGGCACAGGCCCTCGTCGCCCGACGCCGACGCGCCGTTCGTCTTGTGGTCGTCGAAGAAGCGGCAGCTGTGGCAGGACGCGTTGGTGGTGGTCATCGGTCGTCTCCGTGTCTGTGATCCATCGCGGGCCTGGAGGCCGTCGCCGACCCCGTATCCCGTCCGCAGTTCTTAATTAGAACAGCTCCAATATGCCGTCAACGGCGAAGTGGCGCCACGGTTCCGGAGATCGCAGCGCTATCGCCATTGGACGACGATTCGGGGCGGGCGGTGCAAACCGGTCACGCTTGGCCGCCGGTCGGTCGAACCGGGTACGCCCGCGCACTCCGACCGACGCGAGACGTTCGGATCGGCAACCCGCATCCTCATGCCGGAGAGCCGCGGCGCTGCCCTCCGGCATCGACTCGGGCGGACCCCTCGCTTAACACCTGTTAGCATCGGCATCCGCGCCGGTGCGGAAGGTCTGCGACCATGGTGCTGGAACCCGACGCGACCCTGGAAGGTGCCGCCGCGCTCGCGACCACGGAGGCGAAGTCCGCCCGCACCGACCTGATTGAGGCCGCGGCCTCGCTCGTGACGCGGCGCGGCGGTCCCGGCGGCTTCGTTCGCGACCTGCTCGGGCGGGTGCCGCCGGAGGATCTCGCGGCCTACTCGGCCGAGGCCCTCGCCGATCTCGCGCTCGCCGCCCGGGCGCACCTCGCCGAGCCCCGCGTGCCGGGTGCCGCCTCGGGCCTGCGCCTGCACGATGTCGGTCTCAGTCGGGACGGGCGCATGCGCGACCTGACCGTCGTCGAGGTGGTCAACGACAACCGGCCGTTCCTCCTCGACTCGACGCTGGCCGCATTGACCGAGCAGGGCCTGACGCCCCACCTCGTCGCCCACCCGATCCTCGGCGTCGAGCGGGACGGGGCCGGCAACCTCCTGCGCGTCGTCGGCGAGACCACCGCCGACGCCCACGGCGCCCTCAACCGCGAGAGCTTCATCCACATCCACCTCGACCGTCTCGATGCGGGC
Organism: uncultured Methylobacterium sp.; assembly: GCF_964242245.1. Taxonomy (NCBI): domain Bacteria; kingdom Pseudomonadati; phylum Pseudomonadota; class Alphaproteobacteria; order Hyphomicrobiales; family Methylobacteriaceae; genus Methylobacterium; species uncultured Methylobacterium sp. The sequence goes on from NZ_CAXTBY010000022.1 coordinate 18,639, forward strand.
GAGGCGCGCACGCGCCTGGAGGACGGCCTCGCGCAGGTGTTCCGCGACGTGGCCCGCGTCACCGACGATCACGACGCCATGCTGGCGCGGCTCGGCGACCTCGCCGAGGGCTACGGCCGCACCCCGCCGCCGCTCCCCGAGACCGAGGTCGCCGAGGCGCGGGCCTTCCTGCACTGGCTGAGGGACGGCCACTTCACCTTGCTCGGCCTGCGCGAGCACGCCCTGCCGGGCGAGGCGGGTCAGAAGACCGATGCCGAGGCGGAGGGCGAGAGCCTCGGCATCCTGCGCGACCCCGACCTCGCGGTGCTTCGGCGCGGGCAGGCGCTCGTCGCGATGACGCCCGAGATCGTCGCGTTTCTCGAGGAGCCGCACGCCCTCATCATCACCAAGGCGAGCCTCAAGGCCCGCGTCCACCGGGCGGCGCACCTCGACTACATCGCGGTCAAGCTGTTCTCGGACGCGGGCAGGCTCGCCGGCGAGGTGCGCATCGTCGGCCTGTTCACGGCCTCCGCCTATACCGCGCTCGCCCGCGAGGTGCCGGTCCTGCGCGGCAAGGTGGCTGCCGTGGTGGAGCGGGCCGGCCTCGATCCGACGAGCCATGCCGGACGCGCGCTGCTCGCCGTGCTGGAGACCTATCCCCGCGACGACCTGTTCCAGATCGACGTGGAGCGGCTCTACCGCTTCACCCTGGCCATCGCCAACCTCGCCGACCGGCCGCGCATCCGCGTCCTGTCGCGCATCGACCGGTTCGGGCGCTTCGTCTCCCTCCTCGTCTACGTGCCCAAGGACCGCTACGACTCGATCGTCCGCGGCCGCATCGGCGCCTACCTCGCGCAGGCATACGGCGGACGCCTCTCGGCGACCTACCCCGACCTGCCCGAGGGGCCGCTGGCCCGCATCCACTACATCGTCGGCTTCTCGGAGGCCGGCGCGCCCGAGCGCGATCCCGCCGACCTGGAGCGCGGCATCGCCGCCCTGGTGCGGACCTGGGGCGATGCGCTCCGCGCCGCGCTCTCCGACGCCATGAACGGCCGCGAGGCGCGGGCGCTGGCCGCCCGCTACGGCGAGGGCTTCTCGGCCGCCTATCGCGAGAACTTCTCCGCGGCGGCGGCGATGGCCGACATCGCCATCGTCGAGGGCTTGAGCCCGGAACGGCCCCGCGCCGTCGCCATCGGCCGCCGCGACGCGGACCCGCCCGTGCAGATCCGCCTCAAGGTCTTTTCCCGCGGGGCCTCGCTGCCGCTCTCCGACCGGGTGCCGGCCCTGGAGAACCTCGGCTTCCGGGTGATCAACGAGCGGACCTACCGCATCCTGCCCGTGGGCGCGGACGAGTCCGCCCGGGTCTGGCTGCACGACATGCTGCTGGAGCGCGCCACCGGCGCCTCCGTCGATGTCGCCGTCCTGGAGGCGCCGCTGGAGGCGGCCCTCCTCGCGCTCGCCGACGGCGCGGCCGAATCCGACGGCTACAACCGCCTCGTGCTGGAGGCGGGCCTGTCCTGGCGCGACGTGGCGCTGCTGCGCGGGCTCGGGCGGTATCTTCGCCAGCTTCGCGTGCGCTACGGCCAGGACTACCTCGCCGCGACGCTCAGCCAGCATCCCGGCATCGCCCGGGCGATCGTCGCGCTGTTCTACGCCCGCTTCGACCCGCGCCTGGAGGGCGACCGCGCCGCCGCCGAGGCCGCGACCCGCGCGGCGATCGAGGCGGCGCTCGCCGACGTGACCAGCCTCGACGAGGACCGCATCCTGCGCCGCTTCGTCAACCTCGTGGAGGCCGCCGTCCGCACCAACGCCTTCCAGGTCGGCGCGGACGGGACCCCGCGGGAGACGATCGCCTTCAAGTTCGCCTGCGCGAAGGTCTCCGGCATGCCGCTGCCGCGGCCGTTCTTCGAGATCTTCGTCTATTCGCCCCGCGTCGAGGGCCTGCACCTGCGCTACGGCTACGTGGCGCGCGGCGGTCTGCGCTGGTCGGACCGGCCGGAGGACTTTCGGACGGAGATCCTGGGCCTCGTCAAGGCCCAGCAGGTCAAGAACGCGGTGATCGTGCCGGTCGGCGCCAAGGGCGGGTTCTTTCCCAAGCGTCTGCCCCCGGCCTCGGAGCGCGCCGCGTGGCTCGCCGAGGGCACCGAGAGCTACCGCATCTTCATCCGCACGCTGCTGGAACTCACCGACAACATCGTCCACGACGCCGTCGTGCCGCCCGCCGACACCGTCCGCCACGATCCGGACGACGCCTACCTCGTGGTCGCCGCCGACAAGGGCACCGCCACCTTCTCCGACATCGCCAACGCCCTCTCGCTGGAGCGCGGCCACTGGCTCGGCGACGCCTTCGCCTCCGGCGGCAGCCAGGGCTACGACCACAAGGGCATGGGCATCACCGCGCGCGGTGCCTGGGAGGCCGTGCGCCGCCACTTCCGCGAGATCGACGTGGATACCCAGTCCGATCCCGTCACGGTGGTCGGCGTCGGCGACATGTCGGGCGACGTGTTCGGCAACGGCATGCTGCTGTCGCGCACGTTGAAGGTGGTCGCGGCCTTCGACCACCGCGACATCTTCCTCGATCCGAACCCCGACGCGGCGGCGAGCTATACCGAGCGGCGCCGCCTGTTCGACCTCGGCCGGTCGAGTTGGGCCGATTACGACAAGGGGCTGATCTCGACGGGCGGCGGCGTGTTTTCCCGAAGCCTCAAGGCGATCCCGCTCTCCCCCGAGATCCGGGCGGCGCTGGGCTTCGCGCGGGAGAGCGCCGCGCCGGCCGAGCTGATGCAGGCGATCCTGAAGGCGCCGGTGGATCTGCTCTGGTTCGGCGGTATCGGCACCTACGTCCGCGCCACCTCCGAGTCCGACGAGGAGGCCGGCGACCGGGCCAACGACGCCGTGCGCATCACCGGACCGGAAATCCGCGCCAAGGCGGTCGGCGAGGGCGCCAATCTCGGCCTGACGCAGCGCGGGCGGATCGAGGCGGCGCGTGCGGGCGTGCGCCTCAACACCGATGCCATCGACAACTCGGCCGGCGTCAACACCTCCGACGTCGAGGTGAACATCAAGATCGCCCTGATGACCCCTGAGCGCGACGGGCGCCTCGACGCGGCCGCCCGCAACGCGCTGCTGGTGACGATGACCGACGAGGTCGCCCATCTCGTCCTGCGCAACAACGAACTGCAGACGCTGGCGCTCTCGCTGGCCCTCCACCGGGGCCTGGGCGAGACCGGCTTCGCGATGCGGACCATGCAGGGGCTGGAGGCGGAGGGGCGCCTCGACCGAACGGTGGAATACCTGCCGGACGACGCCGCGCTCACCGAGCGCATGCGCCGCGGCGAGGGGCTGACGCGCCCCGAATACGCGGTGCTGCTCGCCTACGCCAAGCTCTCGCTCTACGACGCGATCCTGGGGAGCCCGGTCCCCGACGACCCGTACTTCGACCGCGAATTGCAGCGCTACTTTCCCCGCGCCCTGCGGGAGCGGTTTCCGGATGCGGTGAAGGGCCATCGCCTGCGCCGCGAGATCATCGCGACCGCGCTGTCGAACATCATCGTCAACCGCGGCGGCGTCTCGCTGGTGAGCCGGCTCGCCGACGAGACCGGGGCTGATGCCGCCACCATCGTCAAGGCCTACGCGGTGACCCGCGACGCCTTCGACCTGATGGCGCTGAACGCGGCCATCGACGGACTTGCCGGGATCGGAGGCCAAGCCCAGATCGCCCTCTACGCCGAGGTGCAGGACCTGCTGGCCGGCCGCATCGTCTGGTTCATCCGCAACCTCGACCTCGCCGGCGGCATCGCGCCGCTGGTCGCCCGCTACCGCGACGGCGTCAGCGCCGCGCTGGCCGCGCTGCCGAGCGTGCTCGGGGCGGAGGCCCGCGCGGCAATCGACCGGCGCAGGGCGGAGCTTGCCGGGTACGGCATGGCGGAGGAGCCGGCGCTGCGCTTGGCCTCCCTGCGGGCGCTGACCTCGGCGCCGGACATCGTCCGCGTCGCCGGCACCAGCGGCCGGCCGATCGCGGAGGTCGCGGCGACGCACTTCGCCCTGGAGCGGGAATTCTCCCTCGACGCGCTGGCCGCCGCCGCCCGCGCCGCGCCGGTCGCCGACACCTTCGACCGGGTCGCCCTGGAGCGGGCGGTGGCCGGCATCTCCACCGCGCACCGCCTGCTCACGGCGGAGGTGGTGGGCGACCTCGGCGCCGGTCCCGACGCCGTCGCCGCCTGGAGCGCGGCCCGCGGCCCGGCGCTGACCCGCATCCGCGGGGCGGTCGACGCCATCGCCGCCTCGGGGCTGACGGTCTCGAAGGCCACCGTCGCCGCAAGCCTGCTCGGGGACCTCGCGCGGGCGTGACTGGCCGGCGCCCCGAGCGCGATCCGTCTCCGCTCAGGGCTGACGGGCGGGCGCCGGCAGCAGGGACCGGGCGGGGCCCTTGAGGGCGGACAGGGCGAGGCCCAAGCCGAGCACCGCGACGGCGGCGGCGATCAGCGGCAACTGACCGTAGCCCGATCCCGCGGTCAGGGCCGCGCCGCCGAGCCACGCGCCGGCGGCGTTGCCGAGGTTGAACGCGCCCTGGTTCAGGGTCGAGGCGAGGTTCGGCGCGTCGCTGGCCGCCTCCACCACCCAGATCTGCAGCGGCGAGACGAGGGCGAAGGCGAGCCCGCTCCACACCACCAGGACCGCGAGCGTCGCCGCCTCGAAGCGGGCGACCGCCGCCAGCAGCGTCAGCACCGCGATCAGGCCGAGGAAGCTGCCGATCACCGTGGCGGTGAGGTTTCCGTCGGCGAGCCGCCCGCCGATCAGGTTGCCGGCGGTGAGCCCGAGCCCGGCGAGGAACAGGGCGCCCGTGACGCCGCGGGCGGTCAGCCCGGTCACCTCCATCAGCAGGGGCGTGATGTAGGTGAACACCGTGAACAGGCTCACCGAGGACAGCGTCGAGACCAGCATCGGCCGCAGCACCGGCCAGCGACCGAGTGTCCGGAATTCCCGCGCGAGGCCGCCGCGCGAGCCCGGAAGACCGGCGGGGACGAAGCGCTGGATCGCGAGGCCGGCCGCCACGCCGATCGCGACGACCGCCCAGAACGTCGCGCGCCAGCCGGCGGCCTGCCCCAGGGCCGTCCCCAGCGGCACGCCGAGGACGTTGGCCAGCGTCAGCCCGGTGAACATCAGCGAGACCGCCTGCGTCCGCTTCTCCCGCGGCACCAGATCGCGGGCGACGATCGCGCCGATGCCGAAGAACGCCCCGTGGGCGAAGGCGGTGGCGATCCGCGCCAGCATCAGCGTCGCGTAGGTGGGCGCCACCGCGCAGGCGACGTTGCCGGCCAGGAACACCGCCATCAGCGCCAGGAGCGCGGTCTTGCGCGCCAATCCCGCGGTGGCGACCGCGACCAAGGGCGCGCCGACCACCACGCCCATGGCGTAGCCGGAGACGAGATAGCCCGCCTGCGGGATCGTCACGGAAAAGCTCCGCGCCACCTCGGGCAGCAGGCCCATGATCACGAATTCCGTGGTGCCGATCCCGAAGGACGCGACGGCAAGCGCGAGGATCGGCAGCGAGGCCAAGGGGACGACTCCGGTGGCGCGGTCGGGCCGAAACCCATGGATCGGTATCGTGCGGTGCAAGCCCATGATGCCGGATCGGTGCGGACTGGATACCGCCTCGCAGTGGGATGCTGCCCTGTCCCACCGGCAGAGCCTGCGGAACCGAGGTGCAAGCCCGTCACGATGGTAGCATCCCGGCGTCCCGGCCCCGCGTCGGCGCGCGACGCGAGACCTGAGCGACAACCACGGCACGTTGGCCCCGTCGTCACCGGCGGGCGCTGCGTGCGTCCCGCGTGGTCCTCGGCCCGCTGCTACGGTTCGGTGAGCGGCAGGCCGCGGCTCGGCGGGCTCCAGTGCAGGTCGGGCGTGAGCGCGTGGAGCTTCCGGTGGGCGAGCACGGCGTAGGTGTCGGTCATCCCGGCGATGTAGTCGGCGATGCGCCGCGCGATCCGGCTCCCCGGGGCGCCCTCCAGCCCCGCGCTCCACTCGGCCGGCATCCGGGACGGATCAGCGCGGAACGCCGCGAACAGGTCGGCGACGATGCTGTTCGCCTTGGCCCGCACCGCCATCACGCCCGGGTTCCGGTACATCCGCGCGTAGAGGAAGCGCTTGATGTCGGCATCCGCCCGCGCGATCGCCGGCGAGAACGCGATCACCGGCGCGTCCGCCGCGCGGATGTCGGCGACGCTGCGCGGCCCGAGCCGCGCGAGGCGCCGCGTGCCCTCCGCGATCACGTCCTCGACGAAGCGCGTGATCACCCGCCGGGCCAACTCGTGGATTTTCCGTGATGCCTCGAGGCCCGGATGCAGGGCCTCGATCTCGTTGAGCAGGGCGGCGAGGAAGGGCACCTCGACGAGATCGGCAAGATCGAACAGCCCGGCGCGCAGGCCGTCGTCGAGGTCGTGGCTGTCGTAGGCGATGTCGTCGGCGAGCGCTGCCGCCTGCGCTTCCGGCCCGGCGTGGCGCGACAGTTCCAGGGGATGACGGGCATCGTATTCGAGGATCGCGGCCGGGATGCCGCGGGGCGCGTAAGCGGCCGTCGGGCGGCCGGCCTCGGTCAGCAGGGGACCGTTGTGCTTGACCAAGCCCTCCAGGGTCTCCCAGGCAAGGTTGAGCCCGTCGAACCCGGCGTAGCGCCGCTCCAGCCGCGTCACGATGCGCAGCGTCTGCGCGTTGTGGTCGAAGCCGCCGTGCTCCGCCATGCACGCGTCGAGCGCGTCCTCGCCGGTATGGCCGAAGCAGGTGTGGCCGAGGTCGTGCGAGAGCGCCAGCGCCTCGGCGAGGTCCTCGTCGAGGCCGAGCGCCCGGGCGAGCGCGCGGGCGACTTGGCTCACCTCCAGGGTGTGCGTCAGGCGGGTGCGGTAATGGTCGCCCTCGTGGTGCACGAAGACCTGGGTCTTGTGCTTCAGGCGCCGGAACGCGGTGGAATGCACCACCCGGTCGCGGTCGCGCTGGAAGTCGCTCCGGGTCGGCGAGGCCGGCTCCGCGATCAGCCGCCCCCGGGTCGCCGCCGGATCGGTCGCGTAGGGCGCGCGCCAGCGCTCACCGTTGGCCCGCACGCCGCCTCCGTCCATCCGTCCCGGCCGGCATCAACCCTCCCCGTCGTCCCGAAAGACGCCGGCGCGTTGCGGCGCGGGCGCATCCCTCATATCTTGGAGCCTTGAGCGCGCGCGGCAATCGCCGGGTCTCGCGTTCCCCACAGCATCGCCGATGGCTCACCGATGGCCGACATCACCCTGACCCCCCGCGCCGCCAAGCGCATCAACGAGATCATGGGCGCCGAGCCCCCCGGGGCGGCGCTTCGCGTCAGCGTCAACGGCGGCGGCTGCTCGGGCTTCTCCTACGCCTTCGACATCACCCGCGCTCAGGAGGCGCAGGACGTGACGATCGAGCGCGACGGGGCCACCGTCGTGGTCGATCCGGTCTCCCTCGAGTACATGGCCGGCTCGACCATCGACTTCGTCAACGACCTGATCGGCCAGTCCTTCAAGATCGAGAACCCGCAGGCCACCGCCTCCTGCGGCTGCGGAACGTCGTTCTCGCTCTGATCGTCTCAGGTCCCGCGTTCACGGTCTCCCCTGCGTGATCGCCGCGCTGCCTCCTCTTCGCGTGAGATTCGCGTGAGAGAAGAGACGGCGGGATCGCCGCCTTCGATCCCTTCATGGGAGGACGATCTCCCTTATCCTGAGGCTGGATGCGCTCCCGCGAGCGCACGCCGCGGCATGACCGATTGCCTCGCCCGCGAAAATGCGTGACGAAAGCGTTGCGCACTCCTCGGAAATCCATCAGCGGCCCGGACACGATGATGAGCCACCGAACCGTCCGCGCCGGCCTCGCACGGGCTGTCCGCCTCTCGGCCTGCGCCGTCGCGCTCCTGTCCTGCGCTGCCGGTGCCGTTCGGCCCGTCCTGGCGCAGGAGGCGGCCTCCGCCGTCCAGGACGTGACGCTGACCGACGTGGTGCTGCCGCTCGGCGACACCGTGCTGCGGGCGCCCAACGTCACGGTCAGCGGCACGCGCCTGTCGAAGGGCGACCTGACGGCGATCCTGAAGGCGGACTCGCCCGAGCCTTGGGGGCCCCGCCTCGCACGCCTGGAGGCCGCCAGCATCACGATCCCGGTCCTCAGCTCCGAGCATGCCGGCCCCGGCGCCTCGGTCCAGACCGTGACTTACCGCGAGGTCAATGCCCGCGACGTGCGGGCGGGCCGCATCGCCGAACTGACGGCGGCGAGCGCGGCGATCAGCGTCGTCGGCGGTCCCCAGAAGGGCGCGGGCACCTATGGGCGGGTCGCGGCCGTCGACCTCGACCTCGCCGGGCTCGTGCGGCTCTACGGCGAGGCGGGCGACGGCAAGGGTCCGGTGCAGCGGATCTACGCCTCCATCCAGGTCGCCGACGTCGTCTACACGGACGATTCCGGGATCACGATGCGGCTCGCCCGCCTCGACGGGCGCGACCTCGGCGGCCGCCCGGTGCCCGGCGGCTGGAGCGGCGCGGTCGGTGCGCTGACCGCCGGCCTCGACGCCCTCGACCCGGAGATGCCCGCCGGCGACCGGGCCAAGCTCGCCGGCACCGCCGCCGACCTCGCCGACGCGGTCTCCGTCGGCGGCCTGGAACTGCGCGGCCTCGGCCTCAGCCAGACCGATCCGGACGGGCCGCTGCTCGTCGGGATCGGGCGGCTGGCCTACGCGGGCGTCGGCGCCGAAGCCGGCACGACGCTGGAGGACGTCACCTTCGCGCAGGGCGGCTTGAAGGCGCGGCTCGGGCGCGTGGCGCTCTCGGGTGTCTCGCTGGCTCCGACCATCGCCACCCTGCGGCGGCTCGCGAACCCCGACGCTGCGGCCACGGACGAGGACCTGCGCCGCCTCGCCCCGGCGGTCGGCGGCCTGACTTTGCAGGATCTCAGCCTCGACCTGCCGGGCGAGGATGCGCCCGCCGAGGCGGAGAACGGCGGCAAGGCCGGCACCGGTCCGGGCAGGCCCGGTGGTCCCCTCGCCGCGCCGGAACCCGCCCCGGTCCACGTGGCGCTGCGCAACGCCGCGCTCACCCTCGGGCCGCCGCGGGACGGGGTGCCGACCGCGAGCCGCCTGGACCTGTCCGGCCTCACCTTCCCGGCCGCGATCGTCGCGGGGATGCCGGTGCTCGGCGCCCTGCCCGGCTACGGTTACGCGGATCTCGACCTCAACCTCGTCGTCGATTCCGCCTGGGACGAGGCCAAGCGCGAAGTCGCCCTGCGCGAGATCACCCTGTCGGGCCGCGACCTAGGCTCCGTCCGCCTCGCGGGCACCCTCGGCGGCATGGGCCCGGAACTGTTCGGCGCGAACGTCGCCGCGAGCCGCATGCTGATGGTCTCGGCCACGGCCAAGGCGCTGGACCTGACGATCCAGAACACCGGCCTGTTCGAGCGCTTCCTCGCGGCGCAATCGAAGAGCCTGAGCCTCAAGCCCGAGGAACTGCGCCAGGAATACGTCACCGCCAGTCGGTTCGGGGTGCCGGCGATCCTCGGCAACTCCGCCGCCGCCCGGGCGATCGGCGCCGCGATGGGTCAGTTCGTGGCAAAGCCCGGACGACTCGTCCTGACCGCGAAGGCGAAGAGCCCTGCGGGCCTCGGCTTCATCGATGTCGGCACCGCCCGCTCGCCGGCCGCCGTCCTCGACAAGCTCGACGTGGACGCCAAGGCGGACTGAGCGGTCTCCGGGCTTCTCAGTGCCGCCCGGAGCATCACTCGGCGATGACGCCCGGATAGCGCTGAGCGAGGTCCCGCCGCGTCGCCGCCATCCAGCCGCGGTCGCGGTCGGCGCGGGGGCGATCGAGCGGCACGGTCGCCACGAGGCTCGCCGGACGGGGCGACAGGAGCAGCAGACGGTCGGCGATCGCGATCGCCTCGGCGACGTTGTGGGTGACCATCAGCACGCTCATGCCGAGGCGGTCGACGATGTCGACCACGAGGCCGCGCAGGGAGGCCGCCGCCGCGTCGTCGAGGGATACGAACGGCTCGTCGAGGACGAGGAGGCGCGGGTCGTCGGCCAGCGCGCGGGCGAGCGCGACGCGGCGCTGCATGCCCAGCGACAGGGCGCCCGGATAGCGCCCGCGCCACGGCGTCAGGCCGAGATGGGAGAACAGCGCGTCGAGATCGCGACCTCGCCGGGCCCGCGGCATGGCCAGCCGAACGTTCTGCTCCACCGTGCGCCAGGGCAGCAGGCGCGGCTCCTGGAACACCATGCCCGGCCCGCCCCCCGAGGCGCGCGGGTCCGGCACGATCGTGCCCTCGTAATCCGGGTCGAGTCCGAGCAGGATGCGCAGCGTCGTGGTCTTGCCGGCTCCGGACGGTCCGATCAGGCAGGCGATCTCGCCGGGCCGGATCACGAAGGCGAGGTCGCGCACCGCCTCCACCGGCTCGACCGAGGCCGGGTGGTAGACCTTGCGGGTGATCGCGACCGAGAGGACGGGCTCAGCGCCAGCGCCGGACATGCGCTTCGAGCCGCTGGAGGAGGAGGATGTCGATGGCGATCATCACGCTCATGAACACGATGCTGTAGCCGAGGATCGCGGCGACGTCCGTGCTCTGCACGAAGTAGAAGTTGATCGCGAAGCCGACGCCGTTCGGGCGCCCGAGCAGCTCGATCACCAGCACGATCTTCCAGGCGAGCGACAGGCCGGAGCGGGCGGCGGCCACGGCGTAGGGCTGGAGCTGCGGCACCAGCACGTGGGCGATCCAGGTGCGCCGATCGAACCGGTAGGTCCGCGCCATCTCCTCCAGACCGGGATCGAGCTCGCGGGCGCCCTCGCGCAGGATCACGGCGACGTTGGGCAGCTTGTTCAGCACCACCGCGAGGATGGCGGCGGCTTCGTTCAGGCCGACCCACACGTAGGCCAGCACCGTGATGACCAGCGCCGGCGTGTTGAGGAGCGCCAGCAGCGGCGTGTCGAGGACGAGGTTCGCGGTCTTCGAACGCCCGAGGGCGACGCCGAGCAGCACGCCGAGCACCATGGCCAGCACGAACGAGACGCCGACGCGCGCGAGCGTGATGCCGACGTTGCTCCACAGGTCGCCGCGGGCCCATTCCTGCACGATGAACGCGGCCACCCGGGACGGCGCCGGCAGCAGCCGCGAGTTCGCGGCCTGCGCGGCCAACTGCCACGCAAAGAGCAGAACCAGCATCGAGGCGAGACGCGTGAGGACGACGCGCATGCGGCGGGAGCCGGTCCCATTGAGGCGCAGCCGGCTCGCGCTCCTGAGGGGTCGCGTCGTCTTCACCTGGGCCGGGTCCACCTCACGCGAAACCGGTCGAGCGGCTGCCCGGTCCGGGTCGCTCAACCATTCCCGGCGCCGTCGTAGTACAGATCCGGTGGCAGGCCCGTGCCGGCCCCGACGAGGCGCTCGCCGCCCAGGCGGGACATCACCGCGTAGAGCCGCTCGCCGTCGCCGCGCTCGGCCGCGATCGTCCGGCGCGGGATGCCGGCGAGGTATTCGCGCCGGAGCGCCTGGAAGGTCGGCTCGTCGTCGGCACTCATCAGCGGGCGCACGAGTTCCCAAGCGGCGGGATCGCCCGCGAGCCGGTCGTTGGCCATCCGCGCCGCCCGCGCGAAGCCGGCGATCACCTGGGGCCGCGCGGCGACGGCGGCGGCCTCGAATAGATACCCGCTCAGTGCCACCGATCCGATCGCGCCGAAGGCCCGCATGACGTCGTCGGCGCTGATCAGCCGGCGGTAGCCCTTCGGCTCCAGGCGCGCGCAGTAGGTCCAGTAGGTCAAGGCCGCGTCGAGGGCGCCCTGCTCCAGCTTCAGCGTGATGAGCGGCGCCGCGCCGTAGGCGATCTCGGCCTCGCGCTCCAGGTCGATCCCGCCGCCGTCCCGCGCCTGGGTCTTGAGCAGCAGCCAGTTCTTGTCGAGCGGTCCGCCCGCCACGCCGAGCTTCCGGCCGGCGAGGTCCTTCAGGGTGCGGATCGGCCCGTCGCCGCGCACCATCACCGCGCCCTCGCTGGTCGAGAACGGGAGGAAGCGGACCGGGCGGCCCTCGTTGCCCAGGCGCGCGGACCAGAACAGGTCGGCCAGCATCGTGTCGACCTGACCGCCGACGAAGGCAATCCGCGCCGCGTCCGTGCCGGCAAGCTTCACGACGTCGAGGGAGAAGCCGTTTTCCGCATCGAGGCCGCGCGCCTTGATCACCGCCGCCTCCCAGGCAACCGTGCCGAAGGGCAGGCTTCCGACCCGCAGAACCGGCGCGTCCGCCCGCGCGGAACGGGACAGGACGGGCAGGCCCGCGAGCGCGGCGGCGAGCAATCCGCGCCGTGACAGCATGGCGCCTTCTCCTTGAAATCTTGTCCCGAGCGGTCTGGCCGAGACGCCGCGGGCCCGGCGTCTCGACCGCCATTGCGGACATGGTCTTAGGGCGTCGATGCGCGCCCGTCCACGGGGCGGGAGCCTTGCGCAGCCCGGGCGTCCGGGGCACCTTACACCCGCCTGAGCAAACTTTTCTCGAGGAATGACGATGGCGGAGCCGCGCGAGGGCGTCCTGGACGACGAGACGATCGTCGCGCGGTTGAAGGCGGAGCTGCCGGCTTGGCGCTACGAGGACGGCTGGATTCGCCGCACCTACAAGACCGCGGGCTGGAAGAGCACCCTGATGGTGATCAACACCGTCGGTCACCTTGCCGAGGCCGCGTGGCACCATCCGGACCTGACGGCCTCCTACGCCTGGGTCGAGGTGCGGCTGATGAACCACGCCGCCAGGGGCGTGACGGACAAGGATTTCGCGCTGGCGCGAAAGATCGAGGAGGTCGTCTCCTGGCAGCCGGGCCTGGAGGGCGCAGGCCTCGAAGGCACGCCGACGGACCCGCGCTTCGCCTACATCAAGTACGAGAAGTAGCCGTATCCCGCCTTCTTAGGGCGCTCAGTCCGGCGGCTGGCCGAGCCTCCGGCGCACCCACGCGCAACTGATCCGGAATGAACTTTAGTGCCGCGTCCTCGGTTCTTAACGAACCATGGTTCCGAGGACGATCCTATGCCGAGCAACGAGTACCTGATCATTGGCCTTGCCGTGACGACGCTGGTGATCGTCATCCTTGCGGCGACAGTCCTGCGCGGGCGCGTCGCCAAATCGAAGGGCGACACCGCACGCTCCAGCTTCACCGAGAACCACGGTGAAGCCCCGCGTCCCAACCGCCCGGGAACCGAGCACTGAGCCGGGTTCGTCCTCCACTCTTGCGGTGGCACGATCGTCCCGGTCGCTTGTCAGCGTCTTGCCGTTGTCAGGCCCTCGCTCGCGACGAACCCTCAAAGCGACGGCGCCGCTCCGTCATTGATCGCGCTTCGACCGTCTTTCCGGACGATCCGGGCTTGATCGCCGCGCGTTTCCCGACGGGCAGCGACAAGATCTGGCATCGCTTGAGGGCGCTGGTCCCGCCGTGTTCCGAGGGACCGCTTACTGCGCGGTCTTCACCCGCCGGCACTCCGTCTTGAGGTAGGAGGTCTTGCCGATCTCGTCGCGCCGGTCCGTGCGGGCGATGATCTCCTGCCAGCCGTTGGTGCAGCCGAGTTCGTTGGCGACACGCACCACGCGGACTTCCAGCGCCTTGTCGTCGGTGCAGGATTCCTGCGGAATTCCGTTGGCGCAGACGAGGACGACGGCGAGGAAGGCATTCACGGAGCAATCTCCCGATGGCGGCGCTGCGGCACCCGGTGTAGCGTACTCGGCCGTCGTGCGAAGCGACCCCCGCTTCCGTGACGAGTACGCTGTGCAGGCGTGGCTGCGCGTCACAGCGGACGGTCGCGCGGCTCGGCGGAGAGGGCAACGCCGCCCCTGCGCAGCGTCTACGACGGGATCACCGCCGCAGATCGCTACGCGTTTTCGACGCCTCACGCGATCGTGATCACGCGGTCGACCGAGAACGTCGTGCCCTCCACCGGATTCGCGACCCAGCGGCAGCGTCCGACCGCCATGTCGTGGCCGGCGTGGAAGTGGCCCGAGACCCAGACGTCCGGCCGCTGCGGATCGGCGAGGTCGTCGAGCACGGTGGTCGCGTAGAAGGCCGGTACCCACCACGGCACGCCCGGCGCACCACGATAGGCGTCCGCCGCGCGCGGACTCGGCGGATGATGCGTCACCGCGACCGTCGGGCCGGGAAACGGCACGGCGAGCGTCGCGAGCAGCGCCGCGCGCTCGGCCGCGTGCGCGGCCATGGCATCGACGGGCTGCCACGGCGTGCCGTCCGCCCTGCGGATCGCGCCGAGATACTCGCGCGAGCCGGTGACCGGGTCGGTCATGCGGGCGGCGGCGTAGGCAACCGGGTCGGCGGGACGTTCCGGTGCGTCCGGCGCGAGCCAGCGGCCGGCCAGCGACCAGTCGCTCCACAGGGTGGTCCCGACGAAGCGTACCCCGTCGAGGATGCAGGCACGCCCTTCCCGCAGCAGGTGGATGCGGGGGGCCGACCCCGCCGCGTTGAGGACCGCCGCCTCCGTGGCCAACGCCGCGAGGAGTTCGGGCGCGGTGCGATCATCGCCGGCCGGGGCGTAGTGCTCGTGGTTGCCGGGCACCAAGACGACCGGCCCGCCCTTGGACAGGTGCAGCAGCGCGGCGAGCCCACGCTCGGGATGGCCTTCGAACAGGTCGCCGGCGCAGACCATCACGTCGAAGTCCCGCGCGGGCAAGGGAATCCGTTCGAGCGGGCGGCGCTCCAGGTGCAGGTCGGAGATCGGGAAGATCCGCATGGGGCTACGGGTTCGCCCCGCGTGCGGCCCGGCGCTCGGCGGCGGCGGCCCGGAAGATGTCGCCGGCCGAATCCGCGTTCAGGATCGCGATTCCGGCGGCCGCGATCAGGTCCGGCCAGGGCGAGGGGCGGAGCGCGGTGACGAGGCCGGCGGCGATGATCGCGAGGTTGGCGTAGGCGTCGTTGCGGGCCGAGAGGTAGGCCGCCCGCGTCAGGCTGCCGCCGCCGCCGCGGTGGCGGGCCAGCATCGTCGCGCAGGCGAGGTTCACCGCGAGCGCCCCGAGGCCGGTGAGCGTCAGCGGGATCGGCGCGGGCGGGCTGAGGTCGGAGAATTTCTCGTAGGCCGCGTAGGCCGTGGCGAGCGCCGGGACCATCAGGATGCCGGCCATCGCGGTGCCGAGCCGGGCCCTGTTCCTCGGGCTCCAGCCGAGGCCGGCGAAGATCAGCAGGTTGATCGCCGCGTCCTCCAGGAAATCGAGGCTGTCGGCGATCAGCGCCACCGAGCCGATGGCGAGCGCCACCGCGATCTCGATGCCGAAGTAGCCGAGATTCAGCGCCGCCACGCGGGCGACGACGGAGCGCAGGGATGGGGAGGCGGGGCTGTCCGGCACGCGGGGGCCAGGTTCGATTGCGCAGGTTCGACTGCGGACGTGCGCCTCTTCGCCCATGGCGTCCCGCCTGTCGAGCGCGGCCCGCCCGCGGCCCGCTGGATTTGACGGCCCGACTGTGCAACGCGATGGAGCCACCGAGCAGGACTCCGTCCGGCCGGATCGCGGAGACCCCCATGCTGCCCGAACTGCGCGTTCTCTACTTCGAGGACCTCGAAGTCGGGCTGTCCGAGACGCTGTCGAAGACGATCGCCGCCTCCGACGTGGTGGGCTTCGCCGAGATCACCGGTGACCGCAACCCGATCCACCTGTCCGAGCACTTTGCCGCGCGCACCCCCTTCGGCACCCGCATCGCCCACGGCCTCTACACCGCGGGGCTGATCTCCGCGGTGCTCGGCACGCGGCTTCCCGGTCCCGGCGCCGTCTACATCAGCCAGACCCTCAATTTCCGCGCGCCCGTCCGGATCGGGGACACCGTTGACGTGACGGTGGAGGTGGCCGAGCTCGTGCCGGAGCGCCGCCGCGCCCGGCTCAAATGCACCTGCGCGGTCGCGGGCGAGACCGTGCTCGACGGCGAGGCCCTGGTGAAGGTGCCGACCAAGGCCGAGGCCGACCCGCTGGCCATCCGCATGGGTGGTCGCCCGGCGACGTGACCGTCGAACCGGTCGCGATCACGGACCCTGCCGATCCGCGGCTTGCTGCCTACGCCGCGATGCGCGAGCGCGACCTGATCGGGCGCGCCGGCCGCTTCATCGTCGAGGGCGAGGTCACCCTGCGCCTGCTGCTCTCGACCCGCGCCCGGTTCCGGGCCGAATCGATCCTGCTCCTGCCGGAGCGCCTCCCGGCGCTGTCCGGGGCGCTCGCCGCCTATCCCGCCTCGCCGCCCGTCTACGTGGCGGAGAAGGCGGTGATGAGCGCGGTGGCCGGCTTCCCGATCCACCGCGGCGTCCTGGCCGTCGGCATCCGCGGGGACGGGGCGTGCGCGGACGCGCTCGTGCCCGCCCCGCCCGCCCCCGCGCTGGTGGTCGGCCTTGCCGGATTGACCAACCACGACAACGTCGGCGGCCTGTTCCGGAACGCGGCCGCCTTCGGCGCCGACGCGGTGCTGCTCGACGCCGGCACCTGCGATCCGCTCTACCGCAAGGCGATCCGCGTCTCGGCCGGCGCGGCGCTGACGATGCCGTTCGCCCGTCTCGCGGCCGGAGAGGATTGGCTCGACACGGCGGGGCGTCTCGACCTCGTGCCGGTGGCGCTCAGCCCGCACGCCTCGGAGGAGGTCGGCGACCTCGCGCCCCTTCCTCGCGTTCTCCTGCTCCTCGGCACCGAGGGTCCCGGCCTGCCGGCGGCGCTGATCGCACGAATGCGCGGCCTCCGCATCCCGATGGCCGCGGGCTTCGATTCCCTCAACGTCGCTACCGCCGGCGCCATTGCGCTGCATCATCTTGCCCGTGCATCGCGTAGGCTTACGCGCGACAAAGGGCTGCAATTGCCGTGAACCGGTGCCAAGCTAGCTTGGCAGAAAGCGGGCCGGGTGGGGGCCGGTGTTCGCCGCACGTTTCTGAGGAGTCGGTCGCGTTGCTTCAGTCACGGGAGGGCTTGCGGATGTTGTCCGGGCGCCGGGTCGTCGTCGTCGGTGCCGGACCGGGCGGTCTCGCGACGGCGCTGCTCCTGGCGCGCGCCGGGCTCCACGTCACGCTGTTCGAGAAGGATGGGCAGGTCGGCGGCCGCACCAAGACGGTGGAGGCGCCCGGCGGCTATAAGTTCGACATCGGCCCGACCTTCTTCCTCTACCCGCAGATCCTGGCCGACATCTTCACGAGCTGCGGCGAGCGGCTGGAGGATCACGTCAAGCTCGAGCGCCTCGATCCGCAGTACCACCTCGTGTTCGAGGCGGGCGGCGAGATCCGCGCCACCGGCGACATGGATCGCCTGGAGGCCGAGGTCGCCCGCATCGCGCCCGACGACGCGAAGAACGTCAAGAAATTTTTCGCCGACAACCGGGTGAAGCTGAAGTTCTTCAAGCCGGTGCTGGAGCAGGCCTTCCACACGCTCCGGAGCATGGCGAGCCCCGGCATGCTCCGGGCGCTGCCCCACCTGCATCCCGGCCGCAGCGTCGACGGCGACCTGCGGCGCTACTTCGCCGACCCGCGGGTGCGCCTCGCCTTCGCGTTCCAGACGAAGTACCTCGGCATGTCGCCGTTCCGCTGCCCGAGCCTGTTCACGATCCTGTCGTTCCTCGAGTACGAGCACGGGGTCTACCACCCGGTCGGCGGCTGCGGCGCGGTCTCCGAGGCGATGGCGGGCCTGTGCCGCCGGATGGGCGTCGACATCCGCCTCGGAACCTCGGTCGACCGCGTCACCTTCGACGGCAAGCGCGCCAGCGGCGTGATCGCGGACGGCGAGGCCTTTCCCGCCGATGCGGTGGTGATCAACGGCGATTTTGCCAAGGTCATCCAGGACCTCGTGCCGGAGGAGCGCCGCCCGCGTTGGCGCGACGCGAAGATCAGACGAGCCCGGCTCTCGTGCTCGACCTTCATGATGTACCTCGGTATCGAGGGGACAGTGCCCGACGCGCTCGGGCACCACACCATCCTCCTGGCCGAGGAATACGAGCGCAACATCCGCGAGATCACGGAGGGGACGCTGCCGATGCAGCCCTCCCTCTACGTGCAGCACGCCGGCTATACCGACGGCGGCATGGCGCCGCCCGGCCACACTGCGCTGTACGTGCTGGTCCCGGTGCCGAACCTGAAGGCCGGCATCGACTGGCCGGCGACGCGAGCGGGCTACCGCGCCCTGGTGCTGGAGCGGCTGAAGCTCCTCGGCCTGCCCGACATCGAGAGCCGCATCCGCTTCGAGCGCATCGTCGATCCGGTGGAGTGGCAGGACGGCTTCTCCGTCTACGAGGGCGCCACCTTCAACCTCGCCCACGACCTGATGCAGATGCTCTACTTCCGCCCCCACAACCGCTTCGGGCCGGGGCTCTACCTCGTCGGCGGCGGGACGCACCCGGGCTCGGGGCTCCCGGTGATCTACGAGGGCGCCCGCATCTCTGCCCGCCTGCTGATCGAGGAACTGGCCGGCGCCCGCGTGGCGGCAAGCTCCGGCGTTCCGGAGACGGCGGCGCTGGCGACCGGCGGCGAGGCGTCTTGAGCGATCTCCCGCGCTTCCCGTTCCTCCGGCTCCCGCGCCTCATCCCAAGGTGCCGGGGGCGAGAAGCGCGGTCCCCGGAGTCCCGACACTGCGGCGCGCCCTCGGACCACCCCTCGACGTCGCGTCGCCTCGCCCTGCGGCGGCTGGTTTGGCTCGCGCCCCTGCTCGCCGTCGCGCCGTCGGCCCGGGCCGCGACCGTCGACGTCGAGATCGACGGCATCGAGCCGGCCGGTTCGGTCTACGTCGCCCTGTGCCAGGGCGGCCTCTCGGAGGCGTCCTGCCGCAACGGCCAGGATGCGCCCGCCCGCGCCGGCGTGCATGTCGTCTTCAAGGACGTGGCGGCGGGCGCCTACGCGGTTGCCGCCTTCCAGGATCTCAATGGCAACGGCCGCCTCGACCGCACCGACCTCGGCCTGCCTCTGGAGCCCTACGCCTTCTCGGGCGAGGCCGGGCGCCGGGCACGCCCCGACTTCGCCCAAGCGGCCTTCACCCTGCGCGAGCCCGGGACCGTGCTCCGCCTGCGCCTCGCCCGCGCCCTGCCCCGCCGCTGAGGCGCGCCGTGGCGGAGCCCCTGGTCCGCGTCGAGGCCGCGACGCTGGCCTACCGGGACCGGCGGGTTCTCGACCGGGTCGATCTCGCCCTGCGGGCCGGCGAGACCCTCGCCCTGCTCGGTCCCAACGGCGCGGGCAAGACCTCCCTGACGCGGCTCGTCGCCGGCCGCCTCGCGCCGCAATCCGGCACCGTGCGCGTCGGTGGCGCCGATCCGTTCCGGGTGCGCGCCGCGCGCTGCGCCATCGGCTGGGTCCCGCAGGAGATCGCGCTCTATCCGCGCCTCACGGTCGCCGAGAACCTCGGCGTGTTCGCGCAGTTGTCCGGCCTCGCCCGGCGGCAGCGCGCGGGCGCCGTCGCGGAGGCGATGGCGCTCACCGACATCGCCGCGGTGGCGCGGCGTCCCGTCGGCCTGCTCTCGGGCGGCTACCAGCGCCGGGTCAACATCGCCGCGAGCCTGATGGGCCGGCCCGGTCTCGTCCTCCTCGACGAGCCGACGCAGGGCGTCGATCTCACGGCGCGGGCCGCGATCCACGCGGTGCTCGGCCGGCTGCGCGAGGCCGGCACCGCCATCCTCATCGCGACCCACGACTTCGCCGAGGCCGAGCGGCTCGCCGACCGGGTCGCCTTCATGGCGCAGGGACGGATCGCGCGCGAGGGTGCGCTCGCCGATCTCCTGGCCCATCTCCGGGCGGGTGCCCCCGAGCACGAGGTGGCGCTGAGCCTGCCGGCGACGCCCGCCGGCGAGGCGGCCCTGCGCCGGGCGGGGTTCTCCCCGTCCGACACGCCCCTGACGTGGCGCGCCGCGACGCGGGCCGGCCAGGGCCTCGACGGGGCCGCCCTCCTCGGCTCGCTCCGGGCGCAGGGGGTCTCGGCGAACGAGGTTCGCGTGCGTGCGCCGGGCCTCGAAGCGCTCTACCTCGACGCCCTCGCCCCGCGCCCGGCCGACGGCCCCTTGCGCCTCACCGGAGCGGTCCGATGATCGGCGCCGCCTTCCGCGTGATGGTGCTGAGCTTGGTGCGCGACCGCGCCGCCCTGGTGATGGCCTTCGTCCTGCCCACCGTCATCTTCTCCATCTTCGCCGCGATCTTCTCGGGCGCCATCGGCGACCGCATCCGCATCCACCTCGGCCTCGCCGACCTCGCGGGCACGGCCACGACCGCGCGGCTCATGCGCGCGCTCGAAGCCGATCCCTCGTTGCGGGTCACGCGCCTGCGCGAGGACACCCTGCCCGGGATCGTGGCCGCGGTCCGGGGCGGCCAGGTCGACGTGGCGCTGGTGCTGCGCGGCGACCTCGCCGCCCCGACCGGGGGCGCCGCCGCCGAGCAGCCGGTGGTGCTCGTCGAGAACCCGGCCAAGGCGCTGGCCACCCCGATCGCGCTCGGCCAGTTCCAGCGGGTGCTGAACGAGGCCCTGCCCGACGTGGTGCTGTCCCGCGTCGTTGCCGACGTGGAGCGCAGCGGCAAGATCGGCGCGGACGAGCGCGCCTTCCTCGACCAGGCGTTCGCCGAGCAGAGGGCCAGGAAGGAGCCGTTCAGCTTCGCCTCGCTGGTCGAGCGCCGCAGCACGGCCGTCGGCGCGGCCAACGAACGGGTGAGCTACTACGCGGGCGCGATCACCGCGGTGTTCCTGCTGTTTGCCGCGATGCAGGGCGCGATGTCGCTGGTCGAGGAGCGCTCGTCCGGCCTCGCCGACCGCCTGATGGCCGGGCCCGGGGGCCTGCCCGTGATCGTTCTCGGCAAGTTCGGGTTCCTGACGGCGCAGGGCGTGGTCCAGGCCGGGCTGATCTTCGCCGCGGCGAGCCTGCTCTACGGCGTCGAGATCGGTCCGCGCTGGCTGGCCTGGATCCTCACCTCGGTCCTGGTCTCGGGGATGGCCGCGGGCCTCGCACTCGCGGCCTGCGCGGCCTCCGCGACCCGTCAGCAGGCCCACCTCGCCTCGACCTTCGGCGTGCTGCTGCTCTCGGCCGTCGGCGGCAGCATGGTGCCGCGCTTCCTGATGCCGCCGTGGCTTCAGCAGGCCGGCTGGCTCACCCCGAACGCCTGGGCGATCGAGGCGTACCAGAATGCCCTCGGCGAGGGCGTCTCCGCCGCGCTGCCGGCCTGGGGGGTGCTGTTCGCGGTCGGGCTCGCGGGGCTCGGGCTGGCGCTGGGCCTCGTGTCGCGGCGGATGGTTTGAGGATTCCGCTCCGAAGCGCGGCCTAAGGTCCCGCGTCGCGCCGTCCGCGCGACGGCGGCGGCGGCATCGGGCTAAGCCACGGTGCCCACTCAGCGCGAAGGACCGAATGCTGCGCCTGCTCATCGCCGACGGCAACGACCGCGCGGGCCGGGCGCATCGCGTCGCGATCGCCGGGCGCACGACGGCGGACGCCTATGCCGGCGTGGTCGCCGACCTGATGCCGCACGCAGTCTGCGTCACCGTCAACCCGGCCGACGCGGACGCGGCCCTGCCGGAGGGCGCCGGGCTCGGTGACTTCGACGGGCTGATCCTGACCGGGTCGAGCCTGCGCGTCGGGGACGGCACCCCGGCGGTGCGGCGGCAGCTCGACCTGATGCGCGCGACCTTCGAGGCGGGCCTGCCGAGCTTCGGTTCGTGCTGGGGCATGCAGGTGGCGGCCGTGGTGGCCGGCGGCGAGGCGGGGCGCAACCCCCGCGGCCCCGAATACGGCTTCGCCCGCCGCATCGTCGCGACGCCGGAGGGGCGCGCCCACCCGCTGCTCGCCGGCCGCGCCCCGGCCTGGGACGCCCCCGCGATCCACCTCGACGCGGTGCTCGCAGCCCCGCCGGGGTCCGTGGTTCTGGCGGAGAACGCCGTCCTCGACGTGCAGGCGATCGCGATCCGCTATCGCGGCGGCCTGTTCCAGGGAACCCAGTACCATCCCGAGACCGACCTCGACGAGTTGGCCGCGACGCTGGGCGCAAGCGCGGACGACGTGATCGCTGCGGGCCTTGCTCCGGATGCCGCCGCCGTCGAGGCGCACTGCGCCGAGATCGCCGCGCTCCACGCCGCGCCGGAGGCCGAGCGCCGGGCTGCCGCGTGGCGCCTCGGCCTCGGTCCCGACGTGCTGGAGGCGCGCTGCCGCCGACTGGAGATCGCGAACTTCCTCGAGAACCTGTCCAAAGGGACGGCGTCCCCGCGCGCCGCCGCGACCGGGTGGCGCGTTGACCGGGCCGGCAACGGTCCTAGCTTTGCCTTAGCCGGACGCCACGGCTCGGAGTACCGTTCCCCATGAGTCAGGATTCCTCGGTCGCCGTCGTCGGCAGCGGGTTGGGGGGCTTGGCCGCCGCCTGCGTCTCCGCAGCCCGCGGGCACCGGGTCACACTCTACGACAAGAACGACTGGCTCGGCGGCAAAGCCGCGGTGCTGCACGAGGGCGGCTTCCGGTTCGACATGGGGCCGACGATCCTCACCGTGCCCCGCGTGCTGGAGCGCATCTTCGCGGAAGCCGGGCGCAACCTGCACGACTACCTCGACCTGCGCCGCCTCGATCCGCAGTGGCGCTGCTTCTTCGACGACGGCACCCGCATCGACCTGATGCAGGACGCCACCCGCATGGCCGCCGACATGGACGCCTTCGCGCCCGGCGCCGGTGCCGGGAACGGCTACAGGAAGTTCCTGGAGGTGTCCGAGAACCTGCACACGATCTCGGAGAAGTTCTTCTTCTGGAAGCCGGTCGAGGACCTTTTCGACACGATCAACATCCGCGCTAACATGAATCCGGGCACGCTGCGCGACGTGCTGTCCTTGCGGATGCACGCCTCGGTGGCGAGCACGATCCGCGGCAAGGTCAAGGATGCGCGGCTGGCGCAGATGCTCGATCACTTCGTCCAGTACGTCGGCTCCTCCCCCTACGGCGCGCCGGCCGTGCTCTGCGCCATCGCCCACATGCAGACGGCGGAAGGAGTCTGGTATCCGATGGGCGGCACCCGGGCGGTTGCGGAGGCGCTGGCCAAGCTCGCGACCGAGCTCGGCGCGACGCTGAAGCCCGGCGAGGAGGTGCTGGGGCTCGACATCGCCAACGGTGCGGCCAGGGGCGTCCGGACCAAGTCGGGCACGACCCCGTTCGATGCCGTCATCTCCAACATGGACTCGGTGCGCACCTACAGGGAACTCGTCGGCGGCGCCCCCGGCAAGGCCTACGAGCGGAAGAACCCCGAGCCGGCCTGCTCCGGCGTCGTGCTCTACCTCGGCCTCAAGCAGCGCTACGAGCACCTCAACCACCACGACTTCGTCTTCTCGAAGGACCCGGAGGAGGAGTTCGACTGGATCTACCGGCGCGGCGAGCCGGCGCCGGACCCGACCGCCTACCTCGCTGCCCCCTCCTCCACCGACCCATCGGTCGCGCCCGAGGGCGGCGAGGCGCTCTACGTTCTCGTCCACACCCCGTATCTGCGCCCGCACCACGACTGGAAGACGATGTTCCCGGCCTACCGGCAGGTGATCCTGGACAAGCTCAAGCGCACCGCCGGGATGCCGGACCTGGAGGATCGCATCGTCGTCGAGCGGCACCTCACCCCGCAGGACATCCACGAGCGCTACCACGTCCTGAACGGGGCGATCTACGGGCTCGCCTCCCACGGCAAGGTTATGGGCGCGTTCAAGCCCGGCAACCGCTCGCGGCAGGTGCGCAACCTCTACCTCGCGGGCGGCGCCGCCCATCCGGGGCCGGGCATGCCGATGGTGATGATGTCGGGCTGGATCGCCGCCGACGCGCACGACGCGGATGCCCGCGGGCAGCTTCGCGCCTCCGCCTGACCCGCTGGGCCGGGCACTTCTCCCGGGAGCAATGGCTGCCGAACGCCGCGGCCTTGGACTTGATCCGGACGGATCGGATCAGGGTCTCGGGCCCTTGTCGTGCTGCGCCCTTCCGACGACGAACCCATACCCCTTCGTCGCGAGAGCGCTCTAGGATTGAGAGCGTGCCCGATCCATCGCCTTGCCGGAGCCGCCGGACCGTGGCCGTGTCGCCTCCCTCGCCGCTGGTCTGGCGATTCATGGTCGGCTATTTCGACCGCTTCCTCCGGCGCCACCTCAACGCCCTGCGGCTTGCCCGCTGGGGCCTGCCGCCCGCGCTTCGCGACGGGCCGGTGGTGGTCTACTGCAACCACCCGGCGTGGTGGGACGCGGCGGTGATCATCCTGCTCGCCGGCCGCTTGTACCCCGCGCGCGCGAGCCACGCGCCCTTCGACGCGCGGATGCTGGAGCGCTACGGCGTGTTCCGCCGCATGGGCGCGTTCGCCGTCGACCTCGACACCCCCCGCGGGGCCGCCCAGTTCCTCGCCGCCTCCCGAACGATCCTGGCCCGGCCCGACAGCCTGATGTGGATCACCGCGCAAGGGCGCTTCGCCGACGTGCGCGTCCGGCCCCTGGCCCTGCGGGCCGGCGTCGCCCGCCTGCCCGAGATCGCGCCCGACGCCCTGTTCGTGCCGCTGGCGCTGGAATACGCTTTCTGGGAGGAGCGCGGCGCCGAGGCGTTCGCCGCGTTCGGGGCCCCGATCCGCGGACGCGACCTCCTCGCGCTGCCGCGGCCTGAGCGCCTCGCGCGCCTCGAAGCGGATCTCACCGCAATCCTCGATCGCCTCGGCGCCGACGTGATCGCCCGCGAGCCTGGGCGCTTCCAGGGCCTCGTCACCGGTGCCAAGGGCGTCGGCGGCGTCTACGATGGCTGGCTGCGGCTCGGTGCGGCCCTGCGCGGGCGCCGGTTCACGCCCGGGCACCGCGCCGCCGCCGGCGCGGACGCGACCTCGGACGAGCCCGCACCCTGATGGCCGACCTCGCGCTCCTGATCCTGGCGAGCCTGTCGCTGGCCGCAGCCCTGTCGCCGGCCCTGTTCGCGGCGATGAACCTCGTGCTCCTGCGGACCCCTGAGCCGGATGCGGTCTCCGACGGGCTGGTCTCGATCCTGATTCCTGCCCGCAACGAGGCGGGCATCATCGCCGGCACCGTGCGGGCGGCGCTGGCGAGCGCCGGGACCGCGGTCGAGGTGCTGGTCGGCGACGACCAGTCCACCGACGCCACCGCCGCGATCGTCGCCGCGATGGCGGCGGGCGACCCGCGGCTGCGCCTCGTCTCCGTTCCGAGCCTACCTGAGGGCTGGAGCGGCAAGAACCACGCCTGCGCGCATCTCGCCGGGCAGGCGCGGGGGGCACACCTGCTGTTCGTCGACGCCGATGTGCGCCTGAAATCCCCTGCCGCCGCCGCGCTGGCGGCTCATGCCAAGCGTAGCGGCGCGGCGCTCGTCAGCGGCGTGCCGCGTCAGATCATGGGGACGATGGGCGAGAAGCTCACCGTGCCCATGATCAACCTCCTGCTCGTCGGCTACCTGCCGGTGGCGGCGATGCGCGCCACGCTCCACCCGGCGCTGGGTGCCGCCTGCGGGCAACTCCTGCTGGTCGGCAGCCAAGCCTATGCCCGGACCGGGGGCCACGGCGCCATTCGCGCCTCGCTCCACGACGGCGTGCGCCTGCCCCGCATGTTCCGCGCGGCCGGCCACCGCACCGACTTGGTGGCGGGCCACGCACTTGCCGAGTGCCGGATGTACGCGGATTTCGCGCAGTGCTGGGCCGGCTTCTCGAAGAACGCCCACGAGGGCATGGCGACACCGCGCGCGCTGCCCGTGTGGACCGCGCTGCTGCTCCTCGGGCACGTCCTGCCCGCGCTGCTGGTGCTGGTCGGCCTCCTCGGCGGCCTTACCCCGGCGGCGCTGACGGTCGCGGCGGCGGCCCTCGTCGTGTCGCTCGCCACCCGCACGGCGATCACTCTCGTCGTCCACGAGCCGGCGGCCACGATCCCCCTGCATCCGGCGGCCGTGCTGGTGGCGCTCGCGATCCAGTGGAACGTGCTGCTGCGCCGCAGGCGCGACGGCACCGCGGTCTGGAAGGGCCGCAGCTATCCCGCCGGCGGCCCTTGAGTCTCCGAGACGATCCAGGCCGCCGTGTCGGGATCGGCGTCGAGCACGGGCAGGTGCAGGATGATCGGCGTCGCGTAGGGATGGCGCGCCTTCAGGGCGGCGCCGACCGCGTCCTTCAGCCCCGTGCGGGTCTTGAGGATCGCCACGGCCTCGTTCCCGCGCTCGATCGCACCCTTCCAGGCGTAGACCGAGCGCATGCCCGGCAGCACGTTGACGCAGGCGACGAGCCCGGAGCGGACGAGGTCCTCGCCGACGGACAAGGCCGTCTCGGCGTCGGGGAAGGTGGTATAGACGAGGAGCGGACGCTCCATGCTATGGCTCTCCCACGACTGGGCGCGTCTCACGGAACGCTCACCGCACACCGTCTGCCGGATTAGAGGCCGGCGATGGATGGGCGTTCCGTGAGAGAATCCCGGGCCCGCAAGCCCGATTCAGCCTCGCGCTCGGGCCCCGCGTCAACTCAGGTGTTCTGGCGAACGCATGCCGCGCTTCCACAAGGTCGCCTTCGTCGCGAGCCCGACGCCCGATGCCCGCGAGGCCGCCGCCGCCCTGATGCGGCGCTACGACCACGTGGCGCCGGAGGAGGCCGACGTGGTGGTGGCGCTCGGCGGCGACGGCCTGATGCTGCAGGTGCTCCACCGCTTCATGGACGCGGCCAAGCCCATCTACGGCATGAACCGCGGCACCGTCGGCTTCCTGATGAACGAGTTTCGCGAGGACGATTTGCTGGAGCGCCTGGAGGCGGCTCACCGCGGCGTCGTCCATCCGCTGCTGATGGAGGCTCGCGACACCGAGGGGCGCTCCCACCGGGCGCGCTCGATCAACGAGGTCTACCTGCTGCGCCAGACCCACCAGACCGCCAAGCTCCGGATCTCGGTGGACGGACAGGTCCGCCTGCCCGAGCTGATCGCCGACGGCGTGCTCGCGGCCACCGCCGCCGGCTCGACCGCCTACAACCTCTCCGTCGGGGGACCGATCCTGCCGATCAACGCCAAGCTGCTGGCGCTGACCCCGATCTCGGCCTTCCGTCCCCGCCGCTGGCGCGGCGCCCTGCTGCCCGACCACGCCCACATCCGGATCGAGGTGCTCGACGCCGAGCATCGCCCCGTGGCGGCGGTGGCCGACCACACCGAGTTCCGCCGCGTCTGCACCGTCGAGACGTGGCTCGACCGGGCGACCGACCTCGTGCTGCTGCACGACCCCGGCCACAGCCTGGATGAGCGCATCCTGCGCGAGCAGTTCGGTTAAGGCGTCCCCTCCCGCGCGCGCGGCGCGTCCGAGCCGCGCAGATCCGCCGCGGGCGCGCCTGATGACGGCGTCGTCCGGCGCAGGTGCGCGATGTGGCGAACCGCCAGCACGTAGCCGTGGGTGCCGAAGCCCGCCAGCACGGCGGTCGCGGCGAGCGAGACGTAGGAGTGGCGCCGGAAATCCTCGCGCCTGTGGACGTTCGTGACGTGGCACTCGATCACCGGCACTGCGCAGGTGTTCAGCGCATCCAGGATCGCGACCGAGGTATGGGTGTAGGCGCCCGCGTTGATGACGAGGCCGGCAGAGCCGACCCGGTACTCGTGAATCCAATCGATGAGCTGATGCTCGGCGTTGCTCTGCCGAAGGTCGATCGCGAGGCCGAACTCGGCGGCTGCCTGCCGGCACTGCGCCTCCACGTCGGCCAGCGTCTCGCGCCCGTAGATCTCCGGCTGGCGCAGGCCGAGGAGGTTGAGGTTCGGTCCGTTGAGAATCAGGATGGTGTCGTTCATGGAGCCGATCCATACGCGTGCCCGCCCCCGGGAAAAAGCGCGCGTCCGGCTCCGGCGCATCGATGGGCCGCTCGCCCGCCGGACGACGGTGAAGCACGAGCGTGAGCGCGCTCAATCGTGCGGGATGCGGCCGACCGAGCAGAGGGTGCGGATCGAGCCGGCAGTGTCGGTGTAGCAGCTCGCCGACCAGCCGTTCTGCTGGATGAAGGATTTCCGCCGTTCGGTCAGCGCGGTGCGGTGTGCGGTGGCGAGGACCGCCTGCACGGTGCCGTCCGCTTCGCCGACCACCAGCTCGGAGGCGATCGACAGGTCGCGGAAGAAGGCGGCCGACGGGGTCGCATCGCCGGAACTCGCCTGAATGATCGGCTGGGCGCGGCAGGTCAGGTCGAATCGGCTGCTGCCCGGAACCCGGATGTCGATGCTCGGGCCCGACCGACGCCCGACCTTGCCGCCGGTGGCCGCAGCAATTTGCGCCGCCAGCCCGTCGCACTCGTCAGCGCGGGTCGCGGTGGGAATCAGGAAGAGGCAGGCGAGGACGATGCGATGCATGGCGGCACTCTGCCGCCAATGCCGTCCGCCTGTCGAGGACCGTGCTCGACGCTGGGGGCGGCATTCTGCGTCGGTGAGCATCTCGGCCGTCGTCGGCGCGCCGGCCGGTGGGTGCCCTGCGATCCGTCATCTCGGGCGGTGGCGCCCACGCTCCCCTGCACGCAGGGACGACTTTGCCGTGATCCCGTCAGCCCTCGCTGTCACGACCGAGCCCGAGCCCCCGCATCAGGTCGCCGATCGGATCGATCTTGCCGGCGACGGCCGGGTTTGCCGCGGCAGCGTTCCGGTCGACTGCGACGTGCTCGGCCGGTATCCCGTTGCCGATCGCGGCTTGGCGCACCGGGGCGCGGCGCTGCGCGAGCTTGCGTCGCGGCGCCGGGTCCGCCTTCCGCGGCCCCCCGATCGGGCCCGCCATCTCGCTCGGCAGCGGCTGCGCCATGACCGCCTCCGGCGGAAGAGCGGACGCCATCCGCGGCGAGAGCAGCGCCGACAGATCCGGTGCTTGCGCATGCAGTGCGACGATGCTCGGCGCGGCGGCAGCCGTCCGCGCCGGAGGGTCCATCCAAGCCATGATGCCTGTCGGAGCCGCCTCGCCCGCGACGGCCGGCCTCGAAGGCCGAGCGTCCTGCTCGAAGTTGCCCGGGTGCAGAACGTGCGCTGCCGTCAGGAGACCCAAGCAGGCTACGGCGGTGGTTGCGATCGTGGACTTGACGTATGCCATGATCGCTGAACGAACGGCCAAGTTTATGGTTCCGCTTGCGCGGGGACTATGGTCGTGAACCCTGTCTCGCCGCCTCGACCTCGCCGACCGCGAGCAAGGCCCGGGTGTGATCCATCATATCCTGCGCGCTTGCGTCGGGCGCGCGGTAGGTCGCCCATACGCAGGATCAGCCTCTCGAAACTCGGCTGGCAACCGGTCACATGGCGAGCCCGCACACGCGTCGGTTTCTGAACGCCTCGGTCGTGGACGCACGGTGCCCAAGAAAAAAGGCGGCCTGAACGACCACCTTTTTCGCGAACTGACCGATCGCGTCCCGTGATCAGGCGGCTTCGGCCTCGGGCGCCTGACTTGGACCTGAATCCTTGCCGCGGGCGCTCACGTCGCGATCAACGAACTCGATCACGGCGAGCGGGGCGTTGTCGCCCTTGCGAAAGCCCGCCTTCATGATCCGGCAGTAGCCGCCCGGACGCGCCCGATAGCGCGGACCCAGCACCGTGAAGAGCTTCCTGACCATGTCGTCGTCGCGGATCTGCGACATCGCGAGGCGCCGGGTGTGGACGCTGTCGATGCGGCCGAGCGAGATCAGCTTCTCGACGACGGGACGCAGGTCCTTGGCCTTCGGCAGCGTGGTGATGATCTGCTCGTGCTTGATCAGCGCGGCGGACATGTTGGCGAACATCGCCTTGCGATGCTCGGTGGTGCGGTTGAAGCGGCGACCGCGAAATCCGTGACGCATGTTGGCTCGTCCTTTTTCTAAGGTCGCCGTGCCACGGTACGACCAGGCGCTCCACGATCGGAGCTGTCATTCCGCATGACCCCGCGGCGGGATTTTCGCGAGGTTCGACCCGGCGGAGCAGAGCCGGGTCGGATCGGCCAACCAAGCGGCGCCGTGATGCACCGCCAACTCATGCCCGAGGCGGCTTCGCCTCAGTAATGCTCCTCGAACCTCTTGGCGAGGTCCTCGATGTTCTCCGGCGGCCAGCCGGGGATGTCCATGCCGAGATGCAGGCCCATCCCGGCGAGAACCTCCTTGATCTCGTTCAAGGACTTGCGGCCGAAGTTCGGGGTGCGCAGCATCTCGCCCTCCGACTTCTGAATGAGGTCGCCGATATAGACGATGTTGTCGTTCTTCAGGCAATTCGCCGAGCGGACCGACAGCTCCAGCTCGTCGACCTTCTTGAGCAGCGCCGGGTTGAAGGGAAGCTGCGGCGCGAGCGGGGCGGCCTCCTCCTTGCGGGGGTCCTCGAAGTTCACGAACACCTGGAGCTGATCCTGGATGATGCGCGCGGCGTAGGCCAGCGCGTCCTCCGGCGAGACCGCGCCGTTGGTCTCGACCGTCATGGTCAGCTTGTCCTTGTCGAGGTCCTGGCCCTCGCGGGTGGTCTCGATGCGGTAGCTGA
>NZ_CAXTBY010000023.1:0-47205 GCF_964242245.1 uncultured Methylobacterium sp.
TTGTTATCGCTGGTGGGCGGTGAGGGACTCGAACCCCCGACCCTCTCCGTGTAAAGGAGGCGCTCTACCAACTGAGCTAACCGCCCGCGCCGCTCGGTGCGGCACTCACGATTCGCTAACCTTCCGCTTCTCTGCACGCAAGGCCCGACTGCGGCATCCGTTAAGGGGCTGCCATCGGTGCGCGCGGGGGACGTAGCACACGGCTCGCCCGGCAGGTGTGCTGACAGGCTGTAAGGCAAACGAGAGGCCCCGGAGCGGAAGCTCCGGGGCCGCGTCATCCTGCGAAGGTCAATGGGCGACGAAGGTCGCGCCGTCCTCGTCCACACGAGCGGGCTTGACCGGGGGAAGCGGCTCCTCCCACTCGATCGGCTCGGGCTGGCGCACGAGGGCGTGGATTAGAACCTGCTCCATCCGCGAGACGGGGATGATTTCCATCCCGTTCTTCACGCTGTCGGACACCTCGGCAATGTCCTTGGCGTTCTCTTCCGGAATCAGCACGGTCTTGATGCCGCCGCGCAACGCGGCAAGCAGTTTCTCCTTCAGCCCGCCGATCGGCAGGACACGCCCCCGAAGCGTGACTTCGCCGGTCATGGCGATGTCGCGGCGGACGGGGATGCCGGTCAGCGTCGAGACGATGGCGGTGGCCATCGCAATGCCGGCGGACGGCCCGTCCTTCGGGGTCGCACCCTCGGGCACGTGGACATGGATGTCCCGACGCTCGAACAGCGGCGGCTCCAGGCCGAAATCGACTGCCCGCGAGCGAACGTAGGATGCGGCCGCCGAGATCGACTCCTTCATCACGTCCTTGAGGTTGCCGGTGACCGTCATCTTGCCCTTGCCCGGCATCATGACGCCCTCAATTGTGAGCAGCTCACCGCCAACCTCGGTCCAGGCCAAGCCCGTCACCACGCCGACCTGATCGTCGGCATCGATCTCGCCGTAACGGAATTTCGGCGGCCCGAGGAAGACCTGCAGCCGGTCGACGTCGACCAAGACGCTCTTCACCTTGGTGATGAGAATCTCCTTGACCGCCTTGCGGATCAGGTTCGACAGCTCGCGCTCGAGGTTGCGCACGCCCGCCTCCCGCGTGTAGCGGCGGACCAGCATCAGCAGCGACTCGTCGTCGATCGCCCATTCCTTCTTGTCGAGACCGTGCTTCTTCAGCGCGTTCGGGATCAGGTGCTTGCGCGCGATCTCGACTTTCTCCTCCTCGGTGTAGCCGGCGATGCGGATCACCTCCATGCGGTCCATCAGCGGGCCGGGGATGTTGAGGGTGTTGGCGGTCGTCACGAACATCACGTTCGACAGGTCGTAATCGACTTCCAGGTAGTGATCGTTGAACGTGCTGTTCTGCTCCGGGTCCAGGACCTCCAGCAGCGCCGCAGACGGATCACCGCGAAAATCCATGCCCATCTTGTCGATCTCGTCGAGCAGGATGAGGGGGTTCGAGGTCTTGGCCTTGCGCATCGACTGGACGATCTTGCCGGGCATCGAGCCGATGTAGGTCCGGCGGTGACCGCGGATCTCGGCTTCGTCGCGCACGCCGCCGAGCGACATCCGCACGAACTCGCGCCCCGTCGCCCTGGCGATTGACTTGCCGAGCGAGGTCTTGCCGACGCCGGGGGGACCGACGAGGCAGAGGATCGGGCCGGTGAGCTTGTTCGCCCGCTGCTGAACGGCGAGGTACTCGACGATCCGCTCCTTGACCTTGTCGAGGCCGAAATGGTCGTCGTCGAGCATGGTCTGGGCGCCGAGCAGATCCTTCTTGATCTTCGAGCGCTTGTTCCACGGGATGCCGAGCATCCAGTCGAGGTAGTTGCGCACCACCGTGGCCTCGGCCGACATCGGCGACATCTGGCGGAGCTTCTTCAGTTCGGCCGATGCCTTCTCACGGGCCTCCTTGGTGAACTTGGTCTTCTCAATCTTGTCCTCGAGCTCGGCCAGCTCGTCGCGGCCGTCCTCGTCGCCGAGCTCCTTCTGGATCGCCTTCATCTGCTCGTTGAGGTAGTATTCGCGCTGGGTCTTCTCCATCTGCCGCTTGACGCGGGTTCGGATACGCTTCTCCACCTGCAGCACGGAGATCTCGCTCTCCATCAGCGACAACACGCGCTCCAAGCGCGCGGCGACCGTCGGCGTTTCCAGGATCGCCTGCTTGTCGGCGATCTTGACGAGCAGGTGCGAGCCGATGGTGTCGGCGAGCTTCGAGGGCTCCTCGATCTGCGTGACGGCGGAGACGACCTCGGGTGAAATCTTCTTGTTGAGCTTGACGTAATTCTCAAACTCCGAGAGCACCGAGCGCGCGAGCGCCTCGGCCTCGACCTTGTCGCCGAGCTCGTCGACCAGCGCCTCAGCCTCGGCCTCGTAATACTCGTCCGAGCGGGTGAAACCCGTGATCTTGGCGCGGCCGCCGCCCTCGACCAGCACCTTCACGGTGCCGTCGGGCAGCTTCAGGAGTTGGAGCACGGAGGCCAGCGTGCCGATCGTGTAGATCGCGTCGGTGGCCGGGTCGTCGTCGCCGGCGTTGATCTGGGTGGCAAGCAGGATGTGGCGGTCGGTCTTGACCGCCTCCTCCAACGCGCGAATCGACTTTTCGCGACCCACGAACAAGGGCACGATCATGTGCGGGAAGACGACGATGTCTCGCAACGGCAGGACGGCGTAGGCGCCCGTCGAGCCCGGGACGACCGGCTGGCGTGATTTCGATTGGGTCATGATGACTTCCTCATGAGGGACGCCGGGCGGTCGCTCCTCGGGAACGGAGCAAGCTTCCTGCCAGGGGCCGGCCGGGCCGCGAGGTTCGGAACAAGGTCTTATCGGGACTTTGCGGCTGGTGGCGCGGCACCGCCCCTCGAAGGGAGGCAGCGGCCACTGCGCTGATCCTCAGTTGGTTTTCGCAGACACCGGTTTCAAGATGCCGGCAGAGCGACGCGAACGGCGGACCGATCTGAAATCGACCCGCGTCGTCAGTCGTTTACGCAACAAGGGTCACGCGCTGACGCTGGCGGGTGCGTCCTTGTTGCGGTCGCCATGGATGAAGAGCGGGCGCGACTTGCCCTCGACCACCTCGGGGCCGATCACGACCTGCTCCACCGAGTCGAGACCCGGCAGGTCGTACATCGTGTCGAGGAGGATCGTCTCCAGGATGGAGCGCAGGCCGCGCGCGCCGGTCTTGCGCTCGATCGCCTTGCGGGCGACCAGCGAGAGGGCGTCGTCCTGGAACGTCAGGTCGACGTTCTCCATCTCGAACAGGCGCTGGTACTGCTTCACCAGGGCGTTCTTGGGCTCCTGCAGGATGCGCTTCAACGCAACCTCGTCGAGATCCTCCAACGTCGCCAGGACCGGCAAACGGCCGACGAATTCGGGGATCAGGCCGAACTTGAGCAGATCCTCCGGCTCGACGGAGCGGAATACCTCGCCCGTGCGGCGGTCGTCGGGGGCCTGCACGGTTGCGCCGAAGCCGATCGAGGTGCCTTTGCCGCGGGCCGAGATGATCCGCTCCAGCCCGGCGAAGGCGCCGCCGCAGATGAACAGGATGTTGGTGGTGTCGACCTGCAGGAACTCCTGCTGCGGGTGCTTGCGCCCACCCTGCGGCGGCACGCTCGCCACCGTGCCCTCCATGATCTTGAGGAGGGCCTGCTGCACGCCCTCGCCCGATACGTCGCGGGTGATCGAGGGATTGTCGGATTTGCGCGAGATCTTGTCGATCTCATCGATGTAGACGATGCCGCGCTGCGCCCGCTCGACGTTGTAGTCGGAGGCCTGGAGGAGCTTGAGGATGATGTTCTCGACGTCCTCACCGACGTAGCCGGCTTCCGTCAGCGTGGTGGCATCCGCCATGGTGAACGGCACGTCGAGGATGCGGGCGAGCGTCTGCGCGAGCAGCGTCTTGCCGGAACCCGTCGGCCCGATCAGCATGATGTTGGACTTGGCGAGTTCGACGTCGTTGTGCTTCGTCGCGTGCGCCAATCGCTTGTAGTGGTTGTGCACGGCGACTGAGAGGACCTTCTTGGCGAAGTCCTGGCCGATGACGTAGTCGTCGAGAACCCGCCGGATCTCCTTCGGGGTGGGTACGCCGTCGCGCGACTTCACCAGCGAGGACTTCGACTCCTCCCGGATGATGTCCATGCACAGCTCGACGCACTCGTCGCAGATGAACACCGTCGGGCCCGCGATCAGCTTGCGGACCTCGTGCTGGCTCTTGCCGCAAAACGAGCAGTACAGCGTGCTCTTCGAGTCGTTGCCGCCAGTCTTGCTCATATCGGTCTCCGATTCGTGCGTACGCTGCCAGCCCGGGACGCACGCGCATCGTTCACAGGTAAGGGAATCCGCTTAAAGAAAAAGTCGCCTGCGCGCCTATGACGGTGTGGGTCCTGAGATTCCGATGCAAACACGCTGCCGCGGCGGGATCAAGGCCGGTATCGCCATACCCGCCCCGCGACGGATCCGTCGCGGGGCGCGCCCGGCCCTCAGGCGGCGGCCGGCTCCGGCCGCTTCTGGATGACCTCATCGATGAGGCCGAACTCCTTGGCCGCGTCCGCAGTCATGAAGTTGTCGCGTTCCAGCGCCGTGACGATGGTGTCGTAGTCGCGGCCGGTGTGCTTCACGTAGATCTCGTTGAGGCGCTTCTTCAGGGCCTCGATCTCGCGGGCGTGGATCAGGATGTCGGTGGCCTGGCCCTGGAAGCCGCCGGACGGCTGGTGGACCATGATCCGGGCGTTGGGGAGCGCGAAGCGGTGCCCCGGCTCGCCGGCAGTGAGCAGCAACGAGCCCATCGAGGCGGCCTGCCCGACGCAGAGTGTCGTCACCGGGCAGCGGATGAACTGCATGGTGTCGTAGATCGAGAGCCCCGAGGTCACCACGCCGCCGGGCGAGTTGATGTAGAACGAGATCTCCTTCTTCGGGTTCTCGGCCTCGAGAAACAGGAGCTGGGCGACGATCAGCGACGCCCCGTAATCCTCGACCGGTCCGGTTAGAAAGATGATCCGCTCGCGCAGCAGCCGCGAGTAGATGTCGAACGCGCGCTCGCCGCGGCTCGACTGCTCGACCACCATGGGGACGAGCGCGTTGTTGTAGACGTCGATCGGATCTCTCATCATGGCCTTAAGGACTCCCAGGGGCTTGGCCCGCGAATCACGCGGGGACCGGGCATGTCAGCGAACGACGGCGATCCTTAACGCCGCCTAACCATTTGCCCGCGGCCTGGATCAGGCGCCGGGCTCAGTCGGCCTTCTCGACCGATGTGTCCTCGGTCTTCTCCCCGGCACCGTCGGCCTCCGACTCCTCGTCGGCGAAGAGCGCCTCCTTCGAGACGGGCTCCTCGACGAGTTTGACCTGCGCGAGGACGTGGTCGACGACCTTCTCCTCGAACAGCGGCGCGCGAAGCTCGGCGAGCGCCTGGGCATTCTTCCGGTAGAAGTCCCAGACCTGCTGCTCCTGGCCCGGGAACTGCCTGACCCGGGCGATGAGGGCTTGGTTCACCTCCTCGTCGGAAACCTTGATATCGGCGCTCTCGCCGACCTGCGCAAGCACCAAGCCGAGCCGCACGCGGCGCTCGGCGATCTTGCGGTAGTCGGCGGTCGCCTTCTCCTCCGTGGTGCCCTCGTCGGCGAAGGTCTTCCCGCGGGTCTTGAGATCCTGCTCGACCTGCGCCCAGACGCTGGCGAACTCCTGCGCCACGAGGGAGGGCGGCAGGTCGAAGGCGTAGCGGCCGTCGAGCGCGTCGAGGAGCTCCTTCTTGAGCTTGCGGCGGGAAGCCGCCTCGTAGTCGGTCCCGATCGCCTTCGACACGGCCTCCTTGAGCTTGTCGAGGGAGTCCATCCCCATGCCTTTGGCGAAGTCGTCGTCGATCTTCGCCTCGCCCGGCGCCTGGATCTTCGTGACGGTGACGTCGAACTCGGCGGCCTTGCCGGCGAGCGCCTCGGCGCCGTAGGCCTCCGGGAAGCTCGCCTTGACGAGGCGCTCCTCGCCGACCTTGGCGCCGACGAGCTGCTCCTCGAAGCCGGGGATGAACGAGCCGGAGCCGAGTTCCAGGTCGATGCCCTCGCCCTTGCCGCCCTCGAATTCGGTGCCGTCGATGCGGCCGGTGAAGTCGATGGTGACGCGGTCGCCGGTCTCGGCCGCCGCGCCTGCCTCGCGCTCGGTGAACGGGCGGCTCTGGCCGGCCATGCGCGTGAGCGCCTCATCGACCTCCGCGTCGGAGGGCGTCGCCACGAGCTTCGTCAGACTGACATCGGAGAGATCGGCGAGCTCGAAGCTCGGCAGAACCTCCAGCGCCACCTTGAACGAGAGGTCGGCCCTGGCCTCGAGCGCCTTCTCGACCGCCGACTGGTCGGAGGGAAACTCGATCCGCGGCTCCAGGGCGAGCTTGAGCCCGTTGTCGGCCACGATCTTCTGGTTGGCCTCGTTGACGGCATTCTGCACCACCTCGGCCATCACCGAGCGGCCATAGACCTTGCGCAGGTGGGCCACCGGCACCTTGCCGGGGCGGAAGCCCTTGAGCTGCACCTTGTCCTTCATGCCGGAGAGTTCGGTGGTCAGGCGATCCTCGAGCTCGCTCGCGGCCAGCGACACCTGAAACGTGCGCTTCAGTCCCTCGGAGTGTGTCTCGGTCACCTGCATTGTCGTCGCTCTCAAAGGTCCGGGTGATCATCGGCAAAACCGCGCAGACCCGCAGGGCCTGCCGGATTCGCAAGGTGTGTACGAGGGAGACTACGGGCCACGCGCGGGGCAACGCGTCCGCCGGGCGGCGGAACGCCGGCCGCGTCCTCCCGGGGATCAGCCAATCCGTTCCCGACGGCGGACCTGGTGCGGGCGGAGGGGCTCGAACCCCCACGTCTTGCGACACGGGAACCTAAATCCCGCGCGTCTACCAGTTCCGCCACGCCCGCGAGCGCCGATGCCCGGCGCGTGTCCGGCCGCCGGAGGGCGGGTCTATAGCATGCGGGGTACGGGCCGCAGCAAAAAACTTGCGGGGGCTTCGCGGTGGCGCGGGGCGGAGGCTGCCGCTACAAGCGGCGTCCCGCGCGCACTGAGCGTCCATGGCTTCACGAGGTCCCATGCCGCCAGCCCGATCTGCGCCGCCTGCCGAACTCCGAGACGGTGCCTCGCGTCGGGCGCTCGTCGGAGGCGTGGCCCTGCTGCTGCTGCCGCGGGCGGGATGGGCGCAGGTCCAAGCGGACAAGACACCGGCTCCGGCCGCGCCGTTGCCGGAGCCGCGCACCCTTGCAGCCGCCGCGGGGCGATCGCGGCTCAAGCCGGAGCCTGCGGCCGAGACGTCGGTCTGGTCGTTTCACGGTACGATCGACGGCAAGGTCGATGATGTGTCGGCGCCGCCGGTGCTGCGGGTGAAGCTCGGCGAGGCGGTGCGCGTCCGGGTCGCGAACAGGACGGACAAACCGCTGTCGCTGCACTGGCACGGGGTGCGCAACCGCAACGGCATGGACGGCGTCGGCGGGATGACGCAGGCGCCGATCGCGCCCGGCACCGACTTCACCTACGACTTCACGCCGCCCGATGCCGGCACGTTCCTGGTCCGGCCCCTGGTGATCGGCGGGTCGAGCGAGCCGTCCGGCCGGGGCTTGGCCGGCTTCCTCGTGGTCGAGGAGAAAGCGCCCCCCGCGGTCGATGCCGATGTCACCGTGCTGATGCAAGACTGGCGGCTCCAGGACGACGGGGCGCTCCTGCCCTTCGGCCAGACGACGTTCGCGGCGAGCAACGGCCGGCTCGGCAACCTCGTGACGGTCAACGGCCGGCCCGCGCCCGCGACCTTCGAGGCACGCCCCGGCAGCCGCATCCGGGTGCGGCTCGGCAATGCCTGCAACGCGCGGGCGACCCGGATTCGGTTCGACGGGCTGAAGGTCTACGTCGCCGCCGTCGACGGCCAGCCGACCGACACCTTCGAACCCCTGCGCGCGACGCTGCCCTTCCCGCCCGGCACCCGCTACGACCTGCTGATCGACCTGCCGGCGGAGGCCGAGGCTCGGGGGACGATCACGGCGCTGGTCGGCCAGGGACTGACGCTCGCCTCCGTCGCGACCAAGGGTGCGCCGCGGACCGAGAAGCGGCCGCCGATCGGGCCGATCGGCGACAACCCGTTGCTGCCGCGGGAGGTCAAGCTCCAGAACGCGATGCGCCGCGACGTGGTCATCACCGGCGGCGCCCGCGTGCAGAAGGACAAGCCGGAGGCCGAGCCCACCTATTCCGGCGACGCCGCCCGGATCTGGTCGGTAAACGGCACCAGCGCGACCGCCGGGCTCGCGCCGATCTTCTCGGTCAAGCGCGGGCAGGTGGTGGTGCTGGCGCTGCGCAACGAGACCGCCTTCCCGCAGGCGCTCCACCTTCACGGCCACGTCTTCCGCCTGCTGCATCCCCTCGACGACGGTTGGGAGCCCTACTGGCTCGACACCTTCCAGTTGCTCGAAAGCCGCACCGCCCGCATCGCCTTCCAGGCCGACAATCCCGGCCGCTGGCTGATCAGCGCGACCGTGCTGGAGCGGTTCGACACGGGGCTGTGGACCTGCTTCGACGTCACCTGAGCGCGCCGAGGAGACCTGTCAGCACCGGCGGCATCAGCTCCGGGATGTCCTCGGCGATGAGGCCCGGTCCGTGGCGCAGGCCGGCGTCGCCGTGCAGCCACACGCCGGCCGCGGCCGCCTCGAACGGCGCCATGCCCTGCGCCAGCAGGCCGGCGATCAGGCCGGTCAGCACGTCGCCGGAGCCGGCGGTGCCGAGCCACGGCGCGGCGTGGTCGTTGATCGCGGCGCGGCCGTCGGGAGCGGTGATTACCGTGTCGGCGCCCTTCATCACCACGACGGCTCCGCTGAGTGCCGAGGCGCGGCGCGCCTGCTCGATCTTGCCCACGTCCGCGACCGCATCGGTGCCCTCGAACAGCTTCGCGAACTCGCCCGCGTGCGGCGTCAGCACCGCACCGGCCCCGCCGTCGGCGACGTGGGAGGCCAGCAGCCGCGCCTGCCCCCTGAAGCTCGTCAGCGCGTCGGCGTCGAGGACGAGGCCGCGGCCGGCCGCGGCCGCCACCGCGACGAGGTCGCGGGTCGCCTCCCCGACGCCGAGGCCGGGGCCGGCGAGCACCGCGTTGATGCGCGCGTCGGTCAGCAGATCGTCGAGGTCGTCTGCGCCGTCGCAAGGGCGCAGCATGATCGCGGTGAGGTGAGCGGCGTTCTCCGGCAGGGCCCGCTCGGGCGAGGCGACCGTCACGAGACCGGCCCCAACCCGGAGCGCACCCCGCGCAGCGAGCCGCGCAGCGCCGGTGCGCGTCACCGGCCCCGACAGGACCAGCGCGTGGCCGCGGGTGTACTTGTGGCTCGCATCGCTGAGCCGCGGGAAGGCCGCGCCCCACAGGTCCGGCCCGTTGCGGAACAGGGGCGGGAGGCAGGCGGACAACCCGGCCTGGAGCGCCGCCGCGCCGGTGCCGATGTCGGCGATGTGCAGGTGCCCGCAGGCCGCGCGGCCCGGCTGGAGCAGGTGGCCGGGTTTTAGTGCGACGAAGGTGACGGTCTCGGTCGCCCGCACCGCGCCGCCGCGCGGCGACCCGGTGTTGCCGTCGATCCCGCTCGGCACGTCGACCGCGAGCACCGGCCGGCCTGCGGCGTTGATCCGCTCGACGAGGGTTCGCGCCGCGCCCGCGAGGTCGCGGGAGAGGCCGGCGCCGAACAGGGCGTCGATCACGAGATCGCAGCCGGACGGATCGGCTGCGGCGGCCTCGGCGACTGGGCCGGTCCACGCGGCCGCAGCAAGAGCGGCATCGCCGGCGAGCGTGGCGCGTTCCCCGAGCAGCGCGAGATCGACCGCGTAGCCGGCGTCCTGCAGGAGGCGCGCCGCGACGAACCCGTCGCCGCCGTTGTTGCCGGGGCCGCACAGGACCAGCACCCGACCGGCCGGCGGCAGGTGCGCGCGGGCGCGCGCGGCGACGGCCGCGCCGGCCGCGCGCATCAGGACCATGCCCGGGACGCCGCCGGCGATCGCGGCGGCATCGACCCGCGCCATCGCCTCAACCGTGAGCAGTCGCGGACATGCCATGGCGGTCATCCGACGTGGTACGCGGGCGCTGCCCGCAGGTCGCTCACCCGTTGCCTAAATCATCGGCTTCGAGGACTATGATGCCGCAACGATTTGCGTAGGCTGCGAATGGATTAGGCAGTTTCGACGGCCTTGACGGGAATACGGCGTGGCGGACGGTCCAGTGGGATGGTAGAAATTGCGGATCGCACAACGCAGGTCGGGCCCGTTCGGCATGAAGAAGATCGAGGCGATCATCAAGCCCTTCAAGCTCGACGAGGTGAAGGAAGCCCTCCAGGAGGTCGGCCTTCAGGGCATCACCGTGATCGAGGCCAAGGGTTTCGGTCGCCAGAAGGGCCACACCGAACTCTACCGCGGCGCGGAGTACGTGGTCGACTTCCTGCCCAAGGTGAAGCTCGAGATCGTGCTGTCCGACGCGCTGGTCGAGGGCGCCGTCGAGGCGATCCGCAAATCGGCCCAGACCGGCCGCATCGGCGACGGCAAGATCTTCGTGTCCACCATCGAGGAGGCGATCCGGATTCGCACCGGCGAGACGGGGCCGGACGCGATCTGAACCGGGTTCCTTCGTGATGGACCGGATCGTCCGGGCTCGACCCGGCGCACCGACGATCGACGGGCCCGCATGAACGCGCTGACGCCTCACCTGCGCAGCGTCGTCGAGGAGATCGCCTACGAGATGCGGCTGCGGACCGACCGCGGCGCGGTGGCGGGCTACATCCCCGAGCTGGCCCGGGTCGATCCGCAGGCCTTCGGCCTCGTCGTCATCGGCGCCGACGGCACCGTCGCGGCGGGCGGCGACAGCGAGACCCCGTTCTCGATCCAGAGCATCTCCAAGGTCTTCACCCTGACGCTCGCCCTCGGCATGGTCGGGGACCGCCTGTGGCGGCGGGTGGGGCGCGAGCCCTCCGGCAGCCCGTTCAACTCCATCGTCCAGCTCGAGCGCGAGCAGGGCGTGCCGCGCAATCCCTTCATCAATGCCGGCGCCATCGCGGTCACCGACGTGATCCTGTCGAGTCGCCAGCCGCGCGAGGCGCTCGGCGAAATCCTGCGGTTCCTGCAGGCGCTAGCCGGCGACCCCACGATCGCCATCGACGAGGCGGTGGCGGCCTCCGAGAAGCGCACGGGCTTCCGCAACGTCGCGCTCGCCAACTACATGAAGTCGTTCGGCGTGATCGAGAACCCCGTCGACTTCACCCTCGGCGTCTACTTCCACCACTGTGCGATCAGCATGTCGTGCCGGCAGTTGGCGATGGCCGGGCGGTTCCTCGCCCATTCCGGCCGCAACCCCGCGACAGGCCTGTCGGTCATCCCCCCTGAGCGCGCGCGTCGGATCAACGCGGTGATGCTGACCTGCGGCCACTACGACGGCTCGGGCGAGTTCGCCTACCGGGTGGGCCTGCCCGGCAAGAGCGGCGTCGGCGGCGGCATCCTGGCGATCGCGCCGGGACGTGCCTCGATCGCGGCGTGGGCGCCGGGGCTGGACGCGGCGGGCAACTCCCATCTCGGACGGATCGCGCTGGAGCAACTGACCAAGCGCATGGGCTGGTC
This sequence comes from uncultured Methylobacterium sp., assembly GCF_964242245.1. Classification (NCBI taxonomy): domain Bacteria; kingdom Pseudomonadati; phylum Pseudomonadota; class Alphaproteobacteria; order Hyphomicrobiales; family Methylobacteriaceae; genus Methylobacterium; species uncultured Methylobacterium sp. The sequence goes on from NZ_CAXTBY010000023.1 coordinate 11,584, forward strand.
GATCTTCGGGGGGTGAGGCGCAGGCCCCCTGCCCTCTGGCCTATCCTCCTCACAAGTCGCGGTGGAGCGGCCACCGCGCGCTTCTTCCCTCCCCCCTCTGCGGGAGAGGGTGGCCCTCGCGTGAGCGAGGGTCGGGAGAGGGGAGCGCCGTATCCGGAAAGGGCGCTCCCCTCTCCCGACCCGCTTCGCGGGCCACCCTCCCCCGCAACGGGGGAGGGAAGGCCGGGGCGAAATTCGCTTGAAACATGAAACAAAGACGGCGCGACCCCGAAGGTCCGCACCGCCTCAAATCTTCCAAACCGCGAAATTCGGATCAGGTCGTCGGGACCGAGGCGATGGTCTTCAGGATCTGCGAGGCGATCTGGTAGGGGTCCCCCTGGCTGTTGGGGCGGCGATCCTCGAGGTAGCCCTTGTAGTCGTTGTTGACGAAGCTGTGCGGCACGCGGATCGAGGCGCCGCGGTCGGCCACGCCGTAGCTGAACTGGTTGATCGCCGCGGTCTCGTGCTTGCCGGTGAGCCGCATATGGTTGTCCGGGCCGTAGACCGCGATGTGATCCTCAAGGTTGTCCTTGAAGGCGGCCATCAGCTTCTCGAAGTAATCCTTGCCGCCGGTCTCGCGGAGGTAGGTGGTCGAGAAGTTGGCGTGCATGCCGGAGCCGTTCCAGTCCGTGTCGCCGAGCGGCTTGCAGTGGTACTCGACGTCGATCTCGTACTTCTCGCACAGACGCTGCAGCAGGTAGCGGGCGACCCACATCTCGTCGGCGGCCTTCTTGGAGCCCTTGCCGAAGATCTGGAACTCCCACTGGCCCTTGGCCACCTCGGCGTTGATGCCCTCGTGGTTGATCCCGGCGTCCAGGCACAGGTCGAGGTGCTCCTCGACGATCTGGCGCGCGATCGGGCCGACGTTGGCGTAGCCGACGCCGGTGTAGTACGGCCCCTGCGGCGCCGGGTATCCGCTCTCGGGGAAGCCGAGAGGGCGGCCGTTCTTGTAGAAGAAGTACTCCTGCTCGAAGCCGAACCATGCCCCGGAATCGTCGAGGATGGTGGCGCGCTTGTTCGAGGCGTGCGGGGTCTTGCCGTCCGGCATCATCACTTCGCACATCACCAGCACGCCGTTCTTGCGGGTGCTGTCGGGGAAGTGGCGGACCGGCTTCAGCATGCAGTCCGAGCTGCCGCCCTCCGCCTGCTTGGTCGAGCTGCCGTCGAAGCCCCAGAGCGGAAGCTGCTCCAGGGTCGGGAAGCCGTCGAACTCCTTGATCTGCGTCTTGCCGCGAAGGTTCGGGACCGGCGTGTACCCGTCGAGCCACAGATACTCGAGCTTATATTTCGTCATTCCGAGTCTCTCGTGCGTGAACGATGCGAAGTCCGAGAAGACGCGCGCGCTTCGTGGCCTTCGGCGACCGGGGCTTGGCGTGCAGAAAATGTGCCAGCGAAAGCCCCGCAGGGCGCGATCCCCGGCGGCTCCGAGCGGCGCGCGATCAAGCCTCCGTGAAGGCTTCACGAGAGCGGATTGGGGCTGGGGGCGGCCGGTGGCCCGTCTTCCGACGGCTTTTCCGGGCGTCGCGTGCTGGCAACGCGAACGGGCGAGCGGTATCAGGTGCCGCCCCGGGCACGGGGCCGCCCACCCGTGGGGCGGCCGCACACGATTCCACGACCGCAAGCATCACCGGCCCGTCGCACGTTTCCGCGGCGGGTCCGCCGCCGAGGGACCGGTCACGGGCGACCGACGCCCGAGGGCCTCGATCCGCCGCAACGAGAAGGCACAGCATGAAGACCGCAACGGACGTCCTGAAGGAGATCCGGGACAACGACGTCAAGTACGTGGATCTCCGGTTCACGGACCCGCGCGGAAAGTGGCAGCACGTCACCTTCGACGTGAGCCTCGTCGACGACGAGATGTTCTCGGATGGGACGATGTTCGACGGCTCGTCGATCGCCGGCTGGAAGGCGATCAACGAATCCGACATGCTGCTGATGCCCGACCCGGCGACCGCGACCATGGACCCGTTCTTCTCGGCCGCGACCATGGCGATCGTCTGCGACGTGTTCGAGCCGTCGACCGGCCAGTCCTACGCCCGCGATCCGCGCGGCACGGCCAAGCGCGCCGAGGCGTTCCTGACATCCTCCGGCATCGGCGACACGATCTACGTCGGCCCCGAGGCCGAGTTCTTCGTGTTCGACGATGTGAAGTTCGGCACCGACCCCTACCACACCGGCTTCCAGCTCGATTCGACCGAACTGCCGGCCAACGGCTTCACCGATTACGAGGGCGGCAACCTCGGCCACCGCGTCCAGACCAAGGGCGGCTACTTCCCGGTGCCGCCGCAGGATTCGGCCCAGGACATGCGCGGCGAGATGCTGGCCGCGATGCAGGGCATGGGCGTCAAGGTCGAGAAGCACCACCACGAGGTGGCCTCGGCCCAGCACGAGCTCGGCATGAAGTTCGACACGCTGTCGCTGATGGCCGACCAGATGCAGATCTACAAGTACTGCATCCACAACGTGGCGCAGAGCTTCGGCAAGACCGCGACCTTCATGCCCAAGCCCGTCTACGGCGACAACGGCTCCGGCATGCACGTCCACCAGTCGATCTGGAAGGGCGGCAAGCCGCTGTTTGCCGGCGATCTCTACGCGGGCCTGTCGCAGGAATGCCTGTGGTACATCGGCGGGATCATCCGCCACGCCAAGGCGCTCAACGCCTTCACCAATCCGTCGACCAACTCCTACAAGCGCCTCGTGCCCGGCTACGAGGCCCCTGTGCTGCTCGCCTACTCGGCGCGCAACCGCTCGGCCTCCTGCCGCATCCCGTGGACGAAGAGCCCGAAGGCCAAGCGCGTCGAGGTCCGCTTCCCCGACCCGATGGCCAACCCCTACCTCGCCTTCTCGGCGCTGCTGATGGCGGGCCTCGACGGCATCCTGAACCGGATCGATCCGGGCGCGGCCATGGACAAGGACCTCTACGACCTGCCCCCGCGGGAATTGAAGAAGATCCCCACCGTCTGCGGCAGCTTGCGCGAGGCGCTCCAAAACCTCGACCGCGACCGCGCCTTCCTCAAGGCCGGGGACGTCTTCACCGACGACCAGATCGACGCGTTCATCGCGCTGAAGATGGAGGAGGTGATGCGCTACGAGATGACCCCCCACCCGGTCGAGTTCGCGATGTACTACTCGCTTTAACGTCCGTGGGGTGGGGCGATGCGCCCTGCCGCACGGCGTGACACGCAGGATGGTCACGCGCCGGAGCCTCCCGGAGGCTCCGGCGCTCGCGTTTGGGCGACGGGGCCATCGACCAGGACGCGTCATCCGTGTCCGACACGGCGTCCCCACGTCCCACGACGGGACCGTTCAGGTCCGCCCGCTCGACCCGAAGCCCCCGCCCCCGCGGGCCGAGCCGAAGCCGGCACTGCCGGCGTCCAGGAGGGCGAGGCGCGGCCGCGCCACCCGCGAGAACACCAGTTGCGCGATGCGCTCGCCCGGCGCGATGCGGATGGGTACGCCCGCCGGGTTGCGGTTCCAGGCCGAGATCATCAGCGGTCCCTCGTAATCGGCATCGATCACGCCGGTGCCGTTGCCGAGGACCAAGCCCTCGCGGTGGCCGAGGCCGGAGCGCGGGAGGACGAGGCCGCACCAATCCGCGTCGCGGATCAGCACCGAAACCCCCGCCGGGATGAGCGCGGGCGGCGCCTGCGGGGCGAGGTCGAGGGGCGCGTCGAGGCAGGCGTGCAGGTCGAGGCCCGCGGCGAGTGCCGACCCCCAGCGCGGAAACCCCCATCCCGGCAGGCGCGGGTCGAGGAGGCGGATGCCGACCTCGGACAGCGTCGCGCTCATGGGCAGGGCGCGGCGGAATCTGCCGAAGCCGGGACGCCGCAACGCGGACGGAGATCGGTCATGGCGGCGCTCTCGCTGCGAGCCGACGTGGTGCGTCGGGTCGGACGCGGATACCGTCCCGGTGCGGGCGAGACAAGGAGGCGGCATGGCGCGGTGGATCGCGGGACTGGACGGCTGCCGCGGGGCGTGGGCCGGGGTGCTGCTCGACCTCGACGACCCGGAGCGCCACCGCTCCGCCCTCTTCGCCCGCGTCGCGGACTGCCTCGATGCGCCCGAGGCGCCGGTCTCCGTCGGGATCGACGTGCCGATCGGCCTGCCGGACCGGGTGAGCGGCGGCGGCCGGACCGCCGACCGGGCCGCCCGCGCCTATCTCGGCAGCCATGGCCGGGCGAGCGTGTTCCCGGTGCCGCCGCGGGCGGCGATCTACGCCGAGGACTACGCGGCGGCCAAGGCGCTGTCGCGGGCGGGTAGCGCGCCGCCCTTCGCTCCGTCGATCCAATGCTTCAACATCTTCCCCTACATCCGCGACGCGGACCGGCTGCTGCGGGAGCGGCCGGACCTGCTGACCCGCCTGCACGAGGTCCATCCGGAGATCGCGTTCCGCCGGCTCAACGGCGGCCGACCGCTCGCGGCGGGCAAGAAGGGGCCGCAGCGGCAGGCCGGCCTCGCCGAGCGCCGGGCGCTGCTGACCGCCGCCGGCCTGCCGACGGCCCTCGTCGCGTCCGCGGGACCGCGCGGCGTCGGGGCCGACGACCACCTCGACGCCATCGCCGGCCTCGTCGTCGCCCGCGACCATCTCCTCGGCACCGCGACGCCGCTGCCCGATCCGCCGGAGCAGGACGCGCACGGGCTGCCGGTCGTGATCTGGATGCCGGCGGCGCCCGCGTGAGCGCACCGGAGAATCCTGCTATCGAGGCGCCATGACAGAGCCCGCGCCCGAGATCGCCGTCCGCCACGTCGCCCGGGCGCTCGTCTTCGATCCGGCCGACCGCCTGCTGCTGATCGAGTACGAGTCGGTCCACGCGACCGGGCCGGACGGCGCGCCGAAACGCTTCTGGTTCATGCCCGGCGGCGGCCTGGAACCGGGCGAGAGCCACGTCGAGGCCTGCCGCCGCGAGTTGTCGGAGGAGATCGGCGTCGCCGATTGCGCGATCGGTCCTCAGGTCGCCGCCTGCGACGGGCCGTTCCGCCTGTTCCGGCAGGCGCGCGACGCCCGCGAACGCTACTTCCTCGTCCGCCTGCCGGACGATCGGATCGATACCGGCCGGCTCGCCGAGACCGAGGACAACCCGCTCCACGGCACGCGCTGGTGGCCGCTCGCCGAACTCGCGGCAAGCGACGCGCACGTCGAGCCGGCCGGGCTCGCGGCGCTGGCGCAGCGCATCGTGGCGGGCGACCTGCCGACCGATCCGATCGCGCTGCACTGGCAAGATCCATGAGGCCTGGAACGATGCGTGCTTGCGGACGACGAAGCGACGCTTGGCCCGTCCGATGAAAATCCTGGAGCCATGAAGGAGCCCGCATGTTTCCGGATGCCTTGACCGAGGGCTACCGCGCCTTCCTGTCGGATCGCTTCCCGAGCGAGCGGCAGCGCTACGCCCAGCTCGCGAAGACCCAGGAGCCGGACACGCTGGTCATCGGCTGCTGCGACAGCCGGGTCGCGCCGGAGGCGATCTTCGATGTCGGCCCGGGCGAATTGTTCGTGGTCCGCAACGTCGCCAACATCGTGCCGGTCTACGAGACCGGCGGCGACTATCACGGCACCTCGGCGGCGATCGAGTTCGCCGTGCTGTCGCTCGAAGTGAAGCACATCGTCGTGCTGGGCCACGCCGGCTGCGGCGGCATCAAGGCCTACGCCAACAAGGCGAAGGCGCTCTCGCCCGGCAACTTCATCGGCAAGTGGGTCTCGCTGGTAGCCCCTGCGGAAGCGAAGGCCGGAGACTCCACGGCCGAAGATTACCTGACCCGCCTGGAACACGCGATGGTGAGCCAGAGCATGGAGAACCTGGCGACCTTCCCCTTCATCCGCGAGCGCGTCGAGGCCGGCACGCTGCAGATCCACGGGGCGCATTTCGGCGTCGCGACCGGCGCATTGCTGGTCCGCGACCCGACGACCGGGGATTTCGCGCCGATCGTCGACCGGGCCGGCCAGCCCTTGCGGCCTTCGGCCCTGATCGGCTGCGCTTGAACGGAAGGGCGATGCGCCGGAGCGCACCGCCCTTCGATGGTCGCACCGCCGGGCCCTGCGGCCCGGCGATCCGCTCCGGATCACATCGCGTCGGCGCCCGGGAGGCACTGCCCCACTCCGTCATGCGGCTGGAACACCGGCAGGGCCTGCTGCGCGTCGCAGCGCCGGGTTCGGGCCGGACGCGGCGTAGTCCTGCGTCATGGCGATGATCGCCTGGTGCGACCGCATCACGACAAGCTCGAAGAGGCCTGGATGAGCATCGCAGGCAAGGTCGTCGCGATCACGGGAGCGAGCGGTGGCATCGGACGGGCAGCGGCACGCTTGTTGGCAGCCCGAGGGGCCGCCGTGGTTCTGGGTGCGCGCCGCGAGGAGAGGCTCGCCGCGGTTGCGGAAGAAATCACCGCAGCGGGAGGGCGAGCCGCGCACGTGGTAACCGACGTGACCCGGCGCCATGACCTTCAGGCGCTCGTCGGGCTCGCATGCGACCGCTTCGTGCGGCTCGACGTGCTGGTCAACAATGCGGGCATCGGACCGATCTCGCGCTTCGACGCGCTCAGGGTGGACGATTGGGACGCGATGATCGACGTCAACTCAAGGGTGTGCTCTACGGCATCGCCGCGGCGCTGCCGGTGTTCGGACGCCAGGGCGCGGGTCACCTCATCAACGTCGTGTCGACGGCCGGGCTGAAGATCCTGCCGACGATGGGGTCTACGCGGGCACCAAGGACGCCGTGCGGACCGTCACGGAGGCGTTGCGGCAGGAGGCCGGCCCGCATCTCCGGGTGACCGAGGTGTCGCCCGGCTTCGTCGCGACCGACTTCGTGGAATCGATGACCGACCCGGTGGTCAAGGCGGCGATCAAGCCGCGCGGCAACGGTACGGCGATCCCGCCCGACGCGATCGCGCGCGGCATCCTGTTCGCGATCGAGCAGCCGGACGAGGTGGATGTCGGCAGCATCGTGATCCGGCCGACGGCCCAAGACTGAGCGCAAGGGCGCGTCGGCCCGCGGCGGTGAAACGATGTCTGCTCATCGGTGAACCGGCCCCACGCCGGGTGGGCAGCCGAGCTTTCGCTTCCCGACCGTAGCTCTAGGTCATTGTTTTATCGCGCTCTCTTTCGCCGAACCGGCGGCCACTTCGGCGGAGAGCGCTCCAATGCGCGCCTCGGCAGCCCCGTGGCATTCGCTCAGAACCGGAAGGCGATGACGGCGGCAAGTGCGCTGGTGACGGCATCGTTGCGGCCGAGCTTGATCCGTGACCCCGGACCGACCATGCGTGGGCCCGCTCCTCCGAGACCCATCGCGTGCCGCACGCCCGCCAGATCCCGAACATCCAGATCCTGCGCGCGGCAGCCGCACTGCTCGTGGCGATGCACCATGCCCAGTTCGAGGCCGCCGCCCTGGCGCTGCGCACCGGACAAGCCTTCGCGCCCAGCAGCCTCCTGCCGTGGGCGGCGGGCGTCGACGTGTTCTTCGTGGTCTCGGGCTTCATCATCGTGCACGCCGCCGGGGCGCTGACCGCCGCGCCGGGCGGGCGATCCCGCTTCCTGGTCCACCGGGCGGCGCGGGTGGTGCCGCTCTACTGGCTCGTCACCGCCCTCTACCTCGCAGTCGCGCTGACCGCGCCCGCGTCCGTCAACGGCACCGGCGTGGGCCTCGATCCGAGATACGTGGCCGCCTCGTTCCTGTTCTGGCCGGCCGCGCGGCCGGACGGGGCGGTGCTGCCGCTCTACGGCCTCGGCTGGACGCTCAACTGCGAGATGGCCTTCTACCTGCTGTTCGCGATCGGCCTCGGCCGGGGCCGGCAGGCCGCCGTCGCCTGGATTTCAGGCTGCCTGTCCGCGCTGGTGCTGGCGGGGGCGTGGTTCGCGCCCTCCGCCCCGGCCCTGGCCTTCTGGTCGAACCCGGTGATGCTGGAATTCGGCCTCGGCGCCCTGATCGCGCTGGCGCGCGGCGCGGATGTTCGGCTCTCACGGCCGGCGCGAACCGCGCTCGCGCTGGGAGCGCTCGCGCTCCTTGCCCGCGCCGGGCGCGCCGACGCCTTTCCCGAGGGCTTCCTGCGGCCGCTCGCCCTCGGCGTCCCGGCCGCCCTCCTCGTCGGGGCGGCCGCCCTCGGTGCGACGGCGACCGACGGGGAGCCGGGACGCCGAACTTCCCCGATCATGAGCGCGTTCGCCGCGATCGGCGACGCCTCCTACGCGCTCTACCTCGTGCATCCCTTCGTGCTGCGCGGGCTGAACGCGGCCCTGGCGCGGCTCGGGCTCGCCATCGCCCCCTGGACCGCCATCGCGCTGATGCTGGGCCTCAGCATCGTGGCCGCGCTGCTGGTCTTCCGCCTCGTCGAGCGGCCGATGACGCGCCTGATCCGCGCGCGTCTCGATGCGCGGGCCGGCCTGCGCGAAAACCGTGTGTGCGCCGCGCTCCCCCGAGTTTCCCCCCGCCGCGATCCGCATTAGCCTCGCGGTCGGGCGTGGGAACGAGGACGCGGCGATGAAGACCCTGCTGGTTCCGATCGCGCAGCACGACGCGCTGTCCTCCGTGCTGGAGACGACGCGCCTCCTGGCCCAGCGATTCGGCAGCCTGATCGAGGGCGTGTCCCTGCGCCCGGCGCTCGCCGAGTACGTGCCCGTCGACATGGTGGGCGGCATGACGTGGCTGCGCGACGAGGAGGCGGACCGGGCCGAGGCCGAGGCGGCGGGGGAACGCTTCGTCGCGTTTATGGACCGGGCCGGCATCCCGCGCCACGCCCGGGACGGCCTCTGCATCCCGGAGAACGTCGCGGGCGCCGGCCCGCGCTACCGCTGGCGGCAGGACGTGCCCGCGGGCGACGCCTTCCTTGGCCAGTACGCCCGCCTGTTCTCCGCGACCGTGGTCGCGCGCCCGGGCACGGCCGACGGCGCGCCGCGCATGAGCACGCTGGAGACCGCCCTGTTCGAGGGCGGGCGGCCGATCCTGGTGGCGCCCCCCACCCCGCCGACGCGGTTCGGCGAGGCGGTGCTGATCGCCTGGAACGGCTCCACCGAGACGGCCCGCGCCGTGGCCTTCGCGATGCCGCTCCTGCGAGCGGCGGCCCGGGTCCGCGTGGTCAGCGTCGAGGGCGGCACGGTGCCGGGGCCGAGCGCCGAGGACCTCGCCCGCTCGCTGGCCTGCGAGGGCGTCGCCGCCGACCACAGGGCGCTGCCGGCCGGGCGCCGCACGCCGGGCGAGACCTTCCTCAGCGAAGCGCGGGACTTCGCCAGCGACCTCCTGATCAAGGGCGCCTACACCCAGAGCCGCCTGCGCCAGATGATCTTCGGCGGCCCGACGAGCCACCTCCTGGCGCAGGCCGACCTGCCGATGCTGATGGCGCACTGAGCCGACCGGGCGCCGGCGCTACGCCCGCGCCCGCGACGCCTGGGCGCGGGCGTAGCGCGGCGGCGGCCTCCCGCGCTACATCGCCCGCCATGACGGACTTCACCCTCGATCCGCGGCTCGCCGCCGACACCGTGCCGATCGGCGACCTCAGCCTGTGCTCGGTGCTGCTGATGGACGATGCCCGCTTTCCCTGGTTCGTCCTCGTGCCGCGACGCAGCGGTTTGAGCGAACTCACCGACCTGTCCAGCGAGGATGCGACCGCGCTGTGGCAGGAAATCCATCTCGCGGTCGGCGTGATGCAGGGGCTGGCCAAGCCCGACAAGGTCAACGTGGCGGCGCTGGGCAACGTCGTGGCGCAGATGCACGTCCACGTCGTCGGTCGCTTCCTGTCCGATCCGGCGTGGCCCCAGCCGGTCTGGGGGTTCGAGCGGCCGATGCCCTACCCGCAGCACGCCCGCGCGCAACTCGCCGAGCGGGCCGGCACCCTGTTCGCGGCGGCCTGAGGCGACGATGACGGACCCGCTCGCCGCCCTCGGTTTCGCGCAGAGCCGCCTCCTGCGCCACTCCTCGGAGCAGCCGGACACGGCCGTTCCGCCGCACGACGCCCCCGGCACCCGGCTCGTCCTGATGGCGGGCGACGCGATCGTGCTGCGCGGCTCCTCCGCGCTCTTGACCGTTGCGGACGGGGCGCGGGCGGAGGATCGCCGCATGGAGGAGCGGATCTTCCTGGGGCACGTGGACGGCGGTCCGGTCTTCGCCGCCGCCGCCGCGCCGGAGGCGGCGGACGCCTACGCCGCCGACGCCTTCCGGACGCTGGACCTGCGCACCATCGCCACCGAGGGCGCGGTCGCGGCCGAGGAGCTCGGGGTGCTGGCGACCGCCAAGTCGATGCTCGGCTGGCACGCCCGCAACCGCTTCTGCGCCAATTGCGGCACGCCGACGCTGTTCCGCGCCGGCGGGTTTCGCCGGGAATGCCCGGCTTGCGCGGCGCATCACTTCCCGCGGACCGACCCCGTTGTGATCATGCTGATCCGCCGCGGCGACCGCTGCCTGCTGGGGCGGGGCCCGCACTTCAAGGCGGGGATGTACTCGTGCCTCGCCGGCTTCCTGGAGCCCGGCGAGACCATCGAGGCCGCCGTCGCCCGCGAGGCCTTCGAGGAGACGCGGGTGCGCGTCCGGTCCGTCACCTATCACGCCTCGCAGCCCTGGCCGTTCCCCGCCTCGCTGATGATCGGCTGCACGGCAGACGCCCTCGACGAGGCCATCGTCACCGATCCGGCGGAACTCGAGGACGCGCGGTGGTTCGACCGCGCGGCCGTGCAGGCGATGCTGGAGCGGCGCCACCCGGAAAACCTCGCAGCGCCGCCGCCGATGGCGATCGCGCACGTGCTGATGCGCGCCTTCGTCGAGGGCCGGGCCTGAGCGTCAGATCTCGATCGGCGGGCGGCCCATGCCCGCCGGGTCCAGCGCGACGCTCTTGATCACCGCGTAGACCGGGCGGCCGACGGCAAGCCCGAGATCGCGGGCCGAGGCTCCCGTGAGGCGCGCGGCCAGCACCGCGCCGTTGCAGTTGATCTCCACCATCACTGCCGTGCCGACCGGGATCAGGTCCGCGATCCGGCCGGCGAGCACGTTGCGGGCGCTGAGGCCCACCGGCACCTCGGTCGCCACCAGCACGTCGCGGGCCGGCACCCGCACCCGCACCGGGCTGCCCTCGGCCCGCGCGAGCCCGGGGACGACGAGGTGGCCGGCGGGACCTTCGAGGCGGGTCAGGCCGGCATCCCGATCGTGGCCGGCGACGACCATCTCCAGGAGCGCACCGGCCTCCGCCTCGTGGACCGGCACGAGGTCGGCCCGGCGCAGGATCGCCTCCGCCGGGCCGGCCGCCGCGACGCGGCCGGCGTCCAGGACCACGATGGTGTTGGCGAGCCGCGCCACCTCGGCGACCGCATGGCTGACGTAGACGATGGGGATGCCGGCAGCATCGCGCAGGCGCTCGATGTGGGGCAGGATCTCGGCCTTGCGCGCCTCGTCGAGCGCGGCCAGCGGCTCGTCCATCAGCAGGAGGCGGGGCTTGGCGAGCAGCGCCCGGCCGATCGCCACGCGCTGGCGTTCGCCGCCGGAGAGCCCGGCGGGCTGCCGGTCGAGGAGGTGGCCGATGCCGAGCATCTCGACGACGCCGGCCTGCTCACCGGCCTCCGCGCGCAGGCCGGAGAAGAAGCGGCCGTACCCGAGGTTGCGGCGCACGCTCAGGTGCGGGAACAGGCGGGCGTCCTGGAACACCAGTCCGATCCGGCGCCGATGCACCGGCAGCCTGATCCGCCGCTCGGTGTCGAGCAGGGTCTGCCCGCTCACGGTGATGCGGCCGCGATCGGGCTGCGCGAGGCCGGCGATCAGGTCGATCAGCGTGGTCTTGCCCGAGCCCGAGCGCCCGAACAGGGCGGTGAGCCCGGCGCCCGCCGTGAACGCGGCGGCCAGCGCGAAGCTGCCGCGCCGGAGCGTCACGTCGACCTCGACCGTCATCGTACCGGGCTCATCCGGCATCCCGCGGCGTTGTGGCTCGAACCCGTCGCGAAGGCCCGAGCATGATCACCGTCCACCACCTGGAGAACAGCCGCTCGCAGCGCGTGCTCTGGCTGCTGGAGGAACTCGGGCTCGACTACGCGGTCGAGCGCTACGCGCGCGATCCCAAGACCTTGCTCGCGCCGCCGGAGCTTCGGGCGGTCCACCCGCTGGGCAAGTCCCCGGTGATCACCGACGGCGACGTGGTGGTCGCGGAATCCGGCGCCATCGTCGAATACCTCACCGATCGCTGCGGCGGCGCGCTCGTGCCGGCGCCCAGCACCCCGGAGCATCGGCGCTACACCTACTGGCTGCACTATGCAGAGGGCTCGGCGATGCCGCCGCTGCTGCTGAAGCTGGTCTTTTCGCGGTTGGCTCCTGGCAGCCCGGTGCTGTTGCGCCCCATGGTCAAGGCGATCGCGGGCGGCGTCACGCAAAAATTCGTCGATCCGCAACTGCGCCGCCACGCCGCCTACTGGGAGGACGAGCTCGCCGCGCGGCCGTGGTTCTGCGGCGACAGCTTCTGCGCGGCCGACATCCAGATGAGCTTCCCCCTCGAAGCCTTCGCCGCGCGCGGGACCGGCGCGGGGCCGCGGATCACCGATTGGCTCGCCCGCATCCACGCCCGGCCGGCCTACGCGCGGGCGCTGGAGCGCGGCGGACCCTACGCCTACGCGTGACCCTCGCCTCATCCCGCCCCCAGCCGGCGGCCGATGCGGCGGGCGAGGAGTTCCGACAGGAGCAGGGCCGTCATCGACAGGGCCACCGAGATCAGGGTCAGGCGCAGCGCGCCCGCCTCGCCGCCCGGCACCTGCGTCAGCGTGTAGATCGCCGACGGCAGGGTCTGGGTCTCGCCGGGGATGTTGGAGACGAAGGTGATCGTCGCGCCGAACTCCCCCATCGCCTTGGCGAAGGCGAGCACCGCGCCGGCGAGGATGCCGGGCAGGCTCAGCGGCAGCGTCACCGTGAGGAACACCGCCAGCGGCCGGGCGCCCAGCGTCGCGGCCGCCTGCTCCAGGCGGGCATCGACCGCCTCGATCGACAGCCGCATCGCCCGCACCATCAGCGGGAACCCCATGACGGCGCAGGCGAGCGCGGCCCCGGTCCAGCGGAAGGAGAAGACGATGCCGATCTCGGCGAGCCACGCGCCGGCCACGCCGCGCCGCCCGAAGGTCAGCAGCAGCAGGTAGCCGGTGACGACGGGCGGCAGGATCAGCGGCAGGTGAACGAGACCGTCGAGCAGGGCGCGGCCGGGAAACGCCCTCCGCGCGAGCACCCAGGCGATCGCGACGCCCGGCAGCAGGCTCGCGAGCGTCGCGACGCCGGCCACCCGGAGGCTCAGCGCCATGGCGGTCCACTCGTCGGCGGTCAGATCGAGCAAGGCCGAATCGGCGTGATGCGATGGTGCCACCGGCCGAAGCCGGCTCGTCCTGTCGCCGTCATCGGGCCCTCGACACACGTCCGATCGCTATATTCGGTCGGCTACCGCGCGCATCCTACCCGTCGAAGGGTTGGACACAAGGCGCTCAGGGCTCGTCGGGCTTGGGTTTTCCCCGTCCGATGCCGGCGTCGACGCGGTGCAGGCGGCTCAGGAGGACGAGAAGCTGTCCCGGCAGCGGCCCGTCCAGGGCGTCGGCACCGGTTAGGGTCTGCCCGGCGCGCACGGGCTTGCGCCGTCGGCGCGGCATTCCGCTGAGAACAACCGGCCCGCACGGAGCCGCAACTCTGGACTTCGTCACGCGTACGCACCTTGACTGATGCCGGACCGCCTTCGAAGGCCGTCCGGCGAAGCATGCAGGAACGCAGCATCCCGAAGCCGGTTCCGGCGGCGATCTGCCCGCGCTGTGGACAACCTGACTCATCATCGCGCACCCCTTCGCCGATTGCGCGGGTCGTTGGCGGGGCTCGGCGGAGGGTGCTAGAGGCCGCCATGCTCGAAGGCCTGCCGCCGCACCGTCCGACCCACGTCCTGCGCCTGATGACTGACGAGGCCTCGGCGCGGGCGATGACCGACCTCCTCGGCGAGATGTTCGACCCGACCGAGACGGCGGTCGCCGCGTTCGAGGCCGAGGACGGGGTGACGTGGCGCCTGGAGGCGTACTTCGCCGACGCGCCGGACGAGTCCTTCATCCGCGACCTGATCCGCCCCGTCGTCGGGACCGACGCCGACGCGGCCGAATTCCGCACGCTCGCCCAGCAGGATTGGGTCCGCGCTTCCCTGGAGGGTCTCAAGCCGGTGCGGGCCGGACGCTTCCGCATCCACGGCGCGCACGACCGGGAGACGGTGCGGGCGAACGAGTTGCCCATCGAGATCGAGGCGGCCCTGGCCTTCGGCACCGGGCACCACGGAACGACGCTCGGCTGCCTGCGGGCGCTGGTCGACGTGCTCAGGCGCGGCCGGCCGGCCTCGGTGCTCGATGTCGGCACCGGCACCGGCATCCTGGCGTTTGCCGCCGCCAAGGCGCTGCGCATCCCGGTGATCGCGGGCGACCTCGACGGCGAGGCCGTGCGCACCGCCCGCGCCAACGCCCGCGCCAACGGGCTCGGCCCCTACCTGAGGCTCTACGAGGGGCCGGGCGTGCGCCATCCGCTCGCCGACCGTCCGCGGCACTTCGACGTGGTCTTCGCCAACATCCTCGCCCGCCCGCTGCGCCGGCTGGCGCCGTCGCTCTGCGCGGTCGTGGCCGGCAGCGGCGTGCTGGTGCTGTCGGGGCTGATCGAGCGGGACGTGGCGGGCGTGCTCTCGACCTACCGCCACCGCGGCTTCCACCTCGCCGCGAAGGGGATCATCGAGGGCTGGGTCGCCCTCGTCCTGCGCCGCGGCGGCGCGGCCCCGCGCCGGCGTGGTGTTTTCGCGCATCGGTGAACCGAGCGGCGCGACGCTGGATTTTCCCCGGCATGAGCGAGACGCCCGTCACCCCGCCCAGCGACCCGATCTCGGAGGGAGCCCGTGCCCGTGCGCACGGACGCCCCAAGGATGCCTGCCCCTATCCGGCGGGGTCGGAGGCGCGCGAGGCGTGGCTCGAGGGCTTCGACGGCACGCCCGCGGACCGGGCACCCGACCTGCCGATCAACAACGGCTGATCCCGGTTGCCGCGCGCAGGCCGGCAGCGATACGCTGGGCCGATGACGCGCACCCGCTTCCAGACCTTCGACGACCCGAGCCACCGCAAGGGCCCCGAGCGGGTCGCCGCGCTGCGCGCCGCGATGCGGGAGGCGGAGGTCGACGGGTTCGTCGTGCCGCGGGCCGACGAGCATCAATCGGAGTACGTGCCCGCCAACGCCGAGCGGCTGGCGTGGCTCACCGGCTTCACGGGCTCGGCCGGCACCGCCGTGATCCTCGCCGGCGAGGCGGCCCTCGTCGTCGACGGCCGCTACACCCTCCAGGCGCCGGAGCAGGTCGACACCGGCACCGTCACCGTGGTGCCGCTGGCCGAGACGAGCGTCGAGGCGTGGCTCGGCGCGAACCTGAAGGCCGGCGACGTGCTCGGCTACGATCCCTGGCTCCACACGCCGGACGGCCTCGCCCGGCTGGAGCGCGCCGCCGCCAAGGCCGGCGCGAGCCTGAAGGCCGTCACGGGAAACCTCGTGGATGCCGTCTGGGCGGGGCGACCGAAGCCCCCGGCCGGGCTCGTCGCGGCCCATCCGCTCAACTTCGCGGGCGAGGCGGTCGCGGACAAGCTCGGGCGCATCCGCGCGGTGCTGGCGGACGCGCGGTGCGATGCGCTGGTGATCTCCGATCCGCACAACCTCGCCTGGGCGTTCAACCTGCGCGGGGCGGATGTGGGGCATACCCCCCTGGCGCTCGGCTACGCGATCCTGCCGCGCGAGGGCCGGCCGCGGCTCTTCCTCGCCTCCGGTCATCGGACTGACGAGGTCCGTGCCGCCCTTGCGCCGATTGCCGACCTCGCGTCGCGCTCCGACTTCGAGGCGGCGCTCGCCGACCTGTCGGGCCGGCGGGTGCGGCTCGATGCGGCAACCGGCGCCGTCGCCCTGCGGGAGCGGATCACGGCCGTCGGCGGCATGCCCGCCGTCGGGCCGGACCCAATCACCGCGATGAAGGCGGTCAAGAACGCCGCTGAGATCGCGGGCGCCCGGGCGGCGCACGCCCGCGACGGCGCCAGCGTGGTGCGCTTCCTCGCCTGGCTCGACCGGGCCGCGGCGGGCGGGGATTTGACCGAGATCGGCGCCGTCGAGGCGCTCGAGGCGTTTCGCAGTGAGGGCGGCGACCTGCGCGATGTGTCGTTCCCGACGATCTCCGGTTCGGGCCCGAACGGCGCGATCGTGCATTACCGGGTGACGCGGGCGAGCGACCGGCACGTCGCGCCCGGCGAGCTGTTCCTGATCGATTCCGGCGCGCAGTACCCCGACGGCACCACCGACATCACCCGCACGGTCGCCGTCGGCGCACCGACGGCCGAGATGCGAGACCGCTTCACCCGCGTGCTGAGGGGCCACGTCGCGATCGCGCGGGCCGTCTTCCCCAAGGGCACGACGGGCGCGCAGATCGACACGCTCGCGCGCCTGCCGCTGTGGGAGGCCGGCCTCGACTTCGACCACGGCACAGGCCACGGCGTCGGCGCCTTCCTCTCGGTGCACGAGGGGCCGCAGCGCATCGCCAAGACCGGCACCGTCCCGCTCGAACCGGGCATGATCCTCTCGAACGAGCCGGGCTACTACCGGGCCGGCGCCTACGGCATCCGCACGGAGAACCTCGTGCTGGTCGAGACCCGCGACGTGGCGGGAGCCGAGCGGCCGATGCTCGGCTTCGAGACCCTGACGCTCGCCCCCTACGACCGCCGCCTCATCGTGCCGGAGATGCTGAGCCCGGACGAGGCCGCGTGGATCGACGCCTACCACGCGCGCGTGCGGGGCGCATTGTCGGTGGAACTCGATCCGGAGACGGGGGCGTGGCTGGAGCAGGCTACAGCGCCGCTGCGCCCGGCGGGCTGACTCGGACGCGGCGGCACCAGGACGCGGCCCTGCGATTTTGCCGCCCTACCGTTCGCGCCTATGACGGCGCGTGCGAAACCGCCGTCACCGGTCGCGCGAAGGGCTCGCATGATCCGCCTCCTCGCCCTGCTCCTGTCGCTCTTCGTCCTGCCGGCGGTCGCGCAGGGCTTCAAGCCGCCGGCCGGCCTCGTGCGGGCGAGCCTCGTCGCCGAGCCCGCTTCAGTCACCGGCGCCGCACCGTTCACGGTCGCCATCCGCATGGCGATCAAGCCGCGCTGGCACGTCTACTGGCGCAATCCCGGCGATTCCGGCCTGCCGCCGGAGATTGTCTGGACGCTGCCCGCCGGCTTCTCGGCGGCCGCGATCCAGTGGCCGGCGCCGCACCGCATCCCGATCGCGACCCTGATGAACTTCGGCTACGAGGACGAGGCCATCCTGCTCGTGCGGGTGAGCCCGCCGCCGAGCCTCGACCCGGCCGAGCCGGTGACGCTCGCGGGGCACCTGACCTACCTCGTCTGCGAGACCGAGTGCATCCCCGGCTCGGCCGACCTCAGCCTCACGCTGCCGGCGACGCGCGAGCCGGGAGCATCGAACCCCGAGACCGCGGCCCTGTTCGCGCGGGCGCGCGCCGCCCTGCCTCAGGTCTCGCCCTGGCCGGCGCGGCTCGCGAGCGAGGGTGATCACCTCGTCCTCACCCTCGATGCCCCCGGCCTCAGCGCCGACAGGATCCGGTCGGCGGCCTACTTCCCCTATTCCGAGACAGCGATCGACAATGCGGCGGCGCAGCCCTTCACCGTCGATGCGGCCGGCCTGCACCTGACGCTGACTCGTGCCACGCCAGCCGATCCCGCGCCCGAGAGCCTGCCCGGCGTGCTCGCCATCGAGGAGGAGACCGGCGGCGGCCCCGTGCGGCAGGCCTTCGCCATCGGCGACGAGACACCGCCCACGGCTGGCGGCCTTCCGGCCGTCGCGCCTCCGGTCGTGCGGACTGACGCCGGGACGCGATCGGAGACGCTGACCCTCTGGGCCGCCGCCGGCCTCGCCCTGCTCGGCGGCTTGATCCTGAACCTGATGCCCTGCGTCTTCCCGGTTCTGTCGATCAAGGTGCTGAGCCTCGTCAGGCATTCGGGCGAGCCTGCCGCGCGCGTTCGCCTGC
Organism: uncultured Methylobacterium sp.; assembly: GCF_964242245.1. Classification (NCBI taxonomy): domain Bacteria; kingdom Pseudomonadati; phylum Pseudomonadota; class Alphaproteobacteria; order Hyphomicrobiales; family Methylobacteriaceae; genus Methylobacterium; species uncultured Methylobacterium sp. The sequence continues at coordinate 29,623 of NZ_CAXTBY010000023.1, forward strand.
ACGGCCTCGCCTACACGGCCGGCGTGCTCGCGGCCTTCTTGGCGCTCGCCGGACTCCTGATCACCCTGAAGCGCAGCGGCGCCGTCATCGGCTGGGGCTTCCAGCTCCAGTCGCCCGTCGTCGTGGCCGGCCTCGCCTACGGGCTGTTCGCCCTGGGCCTCAGCCTGTCGGGGCTGGTCCAGTTCGGCGGACGCTTGGCCGGGATCGGCGACGGGCTGACCCGGCGCGGCGGGCTGGAGGGCTCGTTCTTCACCGGCGTGCTCGCGACCGTGGTGGCGACGCCGTGCACGGCGCCGTTCATGGGCTCGGCCATCGGCTTCGCGCTGACGCAACCGGCGGCAGTCGGCCTCCTCGTCTTCGCCGGCCTCGGCCTCGGCCTCGCCCTGCCCTTCCTCGCCCTCACCCTGTGGCCGGCCGCGCTCCGGGCGCTGCCCCGTCCGGGCGCCTGGATGGACGTGCTGAAGCAGGCGCTGGCCTTTCCGGTCTACGCCACCGTCGCGTGGCTCGTCTGGGTGCTGGCCCAGCAGGTCGGTCCGCAGGGGCTGCTCGCCGCCCTGATCGGCCTCGTGCTGGTGAGTTTCGCCGCCTGGGTGTGGGAGATCGGCCGGGACGCCCGGCCGTTGCGGGCACAGTTCGCGCGCAGCCTCGCGGTTCTGACCGTCATCGGCGTCGCGGGCTTGGCCCTCACCCTCGACCGGGACCGCATCGCGCCGGGCGCCCAGGCCCGGGCGGAGGGCGTCGAGCCGTTCACGCAGGCGCGCCTCGACGCGCTGCTCGCCGAGGGTCGACCGGTCTTCGTCAACATGACGGCGGCGTGGTGCATCACCTGCCAGGTCAACGAGCGCACTTCGCTCGCGACGACCGCGGTCGCTGCGGCGATGCGCGCGCGGGGCGTCGCCTACCTGAAGGGGGACTGGACCAACCAGAACCCCGAAATCACGCGGTTTCTTGAGCGCCAAGGCCGCAGCGGCGTGCCGCTCTACCTGCTCTACGCCGGGACGGCCGAGCCCGCGGTGCTGCCGCAGATCCTCACCGAAGGGTCGGTTCTCGCCGCCCTCGACGCGGTGGCCGCGGGCCGCAGCGCCGCGCTGGGCGAGGCCGGCGGGCACCCTTAATCGTCGGGCGAGAACGTCTCGTCGAAGGCGTAGCCCGAACCGCGCACGGTGCGGATCGGATCGGGCTCACCGGGTCGGTTGAGCGCCTTGCGCAGGCGGCCGACATGCACGTCGACGGTGCGCTCGTCGATGTAGACGTCGTGGCCCCACACCCCGTCGAGGAGTTGCTCGCGAGAGTAGACGCGGCCGGGGCTCTGCATCAGGAATTCGAGCAGCTTGAATTCGGTCGGCCCGAGGTGGATCTCGCTTCCCGCCCGGCGCAGGCGGTGGCTGTCGCGGTCGAGGGCGATGTCGCCGGCCTCCAGGAGGTTGGCCACGTGGGAGGGCTTCGTCCGTCGCAGCAATGCGCGCACGCGGGCGAGCAATTCCGGCACGGAGAACGGCTTGACGATGTAGTCGTCGGCGCCGGTGCCGAGGCCGCGGATGCGGTCGCCCTCCTCTCCGCGCGCGGTCAGCATGATGATGGGAATCGCCGCCGTCTCGCGACGCGCCCGCACCCGGCGGCACAGCTCGATCCCCGAGAGGCCCGGCAGCATCCAGTCGAGCAGGATCAGGTCCGGTGCCTGCTCCTGCAGGCGCAGTTCCGCCTCGTCGCCGTGCGCGGCGGCCTCCACCTCGAAGCCCTCGGCCTCGAGGTTGTAGCGCAGGAGGGTGGTGAGCGCCTCCTCATCCTCGACGATCAGAATCCGCGTACGCATGCAGGGCATCCCCGGGACGGACCGCCCGATTCCTACGTCTTGCAGCCAGTGGCGCCGACCTGCCTCCTCTCCCAGGGGGAGAGGGTTGGGGTGAGGGGCGTGACCTCTCCGTGAAGTTCTCGTCCCTCACCCTGTCCCTCTCCCGCGAAGGGTGTGAGGACCCACGCCCTTCTCGGAGGCCGGTCAGACAGCCGGGGCGATCGTCGCGTAGTTCGAGGCGTCGTCCTTCGGGCGGTCGCCCGCCAGCGTCTCGCCGGTGGCGAGGTAGTGGATCGTCTCGGCGACGTTGGTGGTGTGGTCGCCGATGCGCTCGACGTTCTTGGCGCAGAACAGCAGGTGGGTGCAGAACGAGATGTTGCGCGGGTCCTCCATCATGTAGGTCAGGAGCTCGCGGAACAGGGAGTTGTAGAGGGCGTCGATCTCGCCGTCGCGCTCCCAGACGTCGTGGGCCGCGGTCACGTCGCGGCTGGCATAGGCGTCGAGCACGTCCTTGAGCTGCTCCTGCACGAGGTCGCTCATGTGCTGGACGCCGAGCACGATCTTCTGCGCCTGGGCCTGGTCGCTGATCGCCACCACGCGCTTGGCGACGTTCTTGGCCAGATCGCCGATGCGCTCGAGGTCGCCCGAGACGCGGATCGCCGAGATGGTCTCGCGCAGGTCGATCGCCAGCGGCTGGCGCTTGGCGATGAGCAGCACCGCGCGCTCCTCGATCTCGCGCTGAAGGATGTCGAGGCGCTTGTCGGCGGCGATCACGGCCTGGGCGAGCGCGGTGTCGCGGCGGACCAGGGCGTCGGTCGCCTCGGTCATCATCTTCTCGGCGACGCCCCCCATCTCGGAGATCGAGCGGCGCAGGTCCTCCAGTTCGGTGTCGTAGGAGCTGACGATGTGGCCGGGCATGGGCATATGTCCTCGATCGGTCCGGAACGTCAGCCGAAGCGGCCGGTGATGTAGTCCTGGGTCTGGCGCACGGTCGGGTTCATGAAGATGCGGTTGGTCGGCCCGAACTCGATCACCTCGCCGAGATACATGAACGCCGTGAACTGCGAGATCCGCGCCGCCTGCTGCATGTTGTGGGTGACGATGACGATGGTGAACTCGGCGCGGAGCTGCTCGATCAGCTCCTCGATGCGCCCCGTGGAGATCGGGTCGAGCGCCGAGGTCGGCTCGTCGAACAGGATCACCTCCGGACCCTGCGCCACGGTGCGGGCGATGCACAGGCGCTGCTGCTGTCCGCCGGACAGGCCCATGCCCGACTGCTTGAGCTTGTCCTTCACCTCGTCCCAGAGCGCGGCCTTGCGCAGGGACTGCTCCACCCGCCCGTCGAGCTCGGATTTCGGCAGCTTCTCGTAGAGCCGCAGGCCGAAGGCGACGTTGTCGTAGATCGACATCGGGAACGGCGTCGGCTTCTGGAACACCATGCCGATGCGCGCGCGCAGCTCGTTGAGGTCGACGCTCGTATCGAGGACGTTCTGCCCGTCGAGCAGCACCTGCCCTTCGGCGCGCTGCTCCGGGTAGAGGCTGTAGATCCGGTTGAAGGTGCGCAGCAGCGTCGACTTCCCGCAGCCCGACGGGCCGATCAGGGCGGTGACCTGCCGGTCGTGGAAGTCGAGGTTGATGTTCTTCAGGCTGTGGAACGCACCGTAGTAGAAGTTCAGGCCCTTGGCGGCGATGCGCACGGGAGCGCGCTCGTCCGCCTTTGCGCGGCCGTCGAACTGGGAAGGGCTGATGGCGGCGGCGTTCATCGTCGTGGACCTCGGAGGCTGGGCGGCGCTCAGCGCGCGCGCTGGGGCTTGATGACGAAGCGGGCGACGATCGAGAGCGCCAGGATGGTCATGGTGATGAGCAGCGCGCCGGCCCAGGCGAGGGCTTGCCAGTTCGGATAGGGCGAGAGCGCGAACTGGTAGATCATCACCGGGAGGTTCGCGACGCCGCCCATCAGGTTCGCGCCGAACCAGGAGTTGTTGTTGAGCGCGGTGAACAGCAGCGGTGCGGTCTCGCCCGCGATGCGGGCGAGCGCCAGGATGATGCCGGTGACGATGCCCGCGGACGCCGCCCGCCACGTCACGCTGCGGATCACCTTGGAGGGCGGTGCGCCCAGCGCCGCGCCGGCCTCGCGCAGCGTGCCGGGGACGAGGCGCATCATGTCCTCGGTGGTGCGCACGATGACCGGCGTCGCGATGATCGCCAGCGCCACGCCGCCGGCCCAGCCGGAATAGGTCCCCATCGGCCGCACCATCAGGGTGTAGACGAACAGGCCGATCAGGATCGAGGGCGCCGAGAGCAGGATGTCGTTGAGGAAGCGGATCACCTCGGCAAGCTTCGAGCCGCGGCCGTACTCGGCGAGATACGTGCCGGCCATCAGCCCGACGGGCGTCGCGACGAGGATGCCGATGCCGGTGAGCACGAGGCTGCCGAGGATCGCGTTTGCGATGCCGCCGCCCTCGGAGCCCGGCCCCGGCGTGGCTTCCGTGAACAGCGTCAGGGAGAAGCCGCGCACGCCCTCGACGATCAGCATCAAGAGGATCGAGCCCAACACCACGGCACCGAGCACGGTCGCAACGAGGCAGAAGACGCGCAGCAGGCGGTCGGAGACGCGGCGGCTCGAACGGATGCGCGTCGGCCGCAGCTCCGAGGCTCGGGTGACGAGGGGGTTGGTGGCGTCCATGGCGGGAACCTCAGGCGACCTTGACGCGGCGCGTCAGGAAGCGGGCGACGATGAGGACGACGAAGGTGATCGCGAACAGGATGCAGCCGAGCGCCATCAGCGCGTTCAGCTGCATGCCGTCGGCCTCGTTGAACTCGTTGGCGATCCGCGAGGCGATGGTCGAGCCGGGGTCGAACACCGAGGCCGAGAGCCGGTTGGCGTTGCCGACCACGAAGGTCACCGCCATGGTCTCGCCGAGCGCGCGGCCGAGCCCCAGCATGATCGCGCCGATGATCGAGACCGAGGCCTGCGGCACCAGCACGTGGCGGACCACCTCCCAGGTGGTGCAGCCGATGCCGTAGGCGCTCTCGCGCAGGATCGTCGGAATCTGGTCGAGCATGTCGCGCGCGATCGAGGCCACGAACGGCACGATCATGATCGCCAGGATGATGCCGGCCGTCAGCACACCGACGCCCGAGGGTACGCGGGCGTAGAACAGCGTGCCGACGATCGGCAGGCCCTCGACGAGGTTCGACACCGGGATCTGGACGAAGCGCGCGAAGAGCGGTGCGAAGATGAACAGGCCCCACATCCCGTAGATGATGCTCGGCACGGCGGCGAGCAGCTCGATCGTCATGCCGACGGGCTTGCGCGCCCAGCCGGGGCAGAGCTGCGTCAGGTAGACCGCGATGCCGAGCGAGATCGGCACGCCGATGACCAGCGCCAGCAGCGCCGAGGCCAGCGTCCCGGTGACGGCGACCAGCGCGCCGTACTGCTCCGTGCCGATGTTCCAGGCGCTGGAGGTCAGGAAGCCGAAGCCGAACTCGCGAAACGCCGGCCAGCCGCCGTAGAGGATCGAGCCGAGAATGCCGGCGAGCACCAGGAGCACGAGCAGCGCCGAGCCGTAGGCGGCCGCGCGGAACAGGGTGTCGAAGCCCTTGCCCGGCGGCTTGCGCACGCGGGTGCCCGTGCCGGCAAGCGCGATCTGTTCAGTCAAGGCCGTCATCCGCGGTTCTTTTCACCGGCTGTCGTGGTAGCGCGCCGCGCGGCCCGGCGCGAGGAGGCGTGTTCAGGGATCGGGCGGCCCTCGCGTGTCGCGAAAACCGCCTGCTTTGATGGGCGGTCCCTTTGCGGAGTGGATCGTCTCATCCCGAGGTGCCGTTTCAGCTCAATCGGCACCGCGCATGTCCGCGTCGAGCGCGGGTCCCGCACCCTTTAGCGGGAGAGGGACAAGGTGAGGGATGAGAACGCTCCGGATACGGCACGCCCCTCACCCCGACCTTCTCCCCCTGGGAGAGGAAGCCCGTCGCGCCGACCGGGACTCCCTCAAGGGTACGGCCGTCTCACATGCCGAGGACGGGCTTGCCGTCCTTGCCCTTCACCTGCTTCCACTCCTCGTGGATCAGGCCGACCACCGCGTCGGGCAGCGGCACGTAGTCGAGGTCGGAGGCGAGCGTGTCGCCGTTCTTGTAGGCCCAGTCGAAGAACTTGAGCACGTCCGCCGACTTCGCCGGATCGGCCGGGTCCTTGTGCACCAGGATGAAGGTCGCGGCCGTGATCGGCCACGCGCCGTCGCCAGCCTGGTCGGTGAGCGTGATGCCGAAGCCCGGCGCGCTCTTCCAGTCGGCGCTGGCGGCGGCCGCCTGGAAGGCCTTGTCGTCGGGCTGCGGGAACTTGCCGGCCTTGTTGCGGATCAGGGCGTAGCTGAGCTTGTTCTGCTTGGCGTAGGCCGATTCGACGTAGCCGATGGCGTTGGGCACCTGCTTGACGGTGGCGGTGACGCCCTCGTTGCCCTTGCCGCCCTGGCCGGCGGGCCAGCTCACGGTGGTGGCGGCGCCGAACTCCTTCTTCCAGGGCTCGGAGACTTGGCTGAGGTAGGTGGTGAAGATGTTCGTCGTGCCCGACGCGTCCGAGCGGTAGACCGGGGTGATGTTGGCGTCGGGCAGCTTCAGCCCGCCGTTCAGCGCGGCGATCTTCGGGTCGGACCACTTGGTGATCCGGTTGGCGTAGATGTCGGCGATCAGCTCGCCGGTGAGCTTGAGCTTGCCCGGCTCGACGCCGGGGATGTTCACCACGGCGACGACGCCGCCCATCACGGTGGGGAACTGGACGAGGCCGTCCTTCTCGAGCGCCGGCCCCTTCAGGGGCGCGTCGGTGGCGCCGAAATCGACGGTACGCGCCTGGATCTGCTTGATGCCGCCGCCCGAGCCGATCGACTGGTAGTTGAGGCCGGTTCCGGTGTCCTTGCGGTAGGCTTCCGCCCACTTCGAGTAGACCGGGAAGGGGAAGGTGGCGCCGGCGCCCGTGATGTCGGCGGCAAGCGCCGGGAACGCGAGTTGGGCCGTCGCGAGGCCGAGGGCGAGCGCGTAGGTGAAGGGTTTCACGTGCATCTCCGTTGTCCGCTCTCCGGGCGCGCGTTCGAAACGGACCGCGCGACCGCCCGCGACGCTGCAGCCGGTAGATCACGGACATGACAGGTCGATGACACGATTTAGACGAGCGCCGCCGGGCTCATGGCACGGTTTGATGCCCTGGCGCGTTTCCTGTTGGCTCCGGACCTGACCGCGCGCATCGTGCGCCGGAGAACCGGGCCGGAAGGTCGATCGCCGTGGCCAACGATTCGCCCGCAGCACCGGCGCGCGCCGTGCCAGCCGATGAGGCCGTCTATCATGACCTCCACGCCGAGCGCGCGAGCCTCGAACGCGACCTCGCGCTGGCGAAGGCGCGTCAAAGTTTCAGCACGGATGCGAGCGAGGTCGAGCGTGCCCGGGCCGACGAGGCGGCGATGCTGACGAGCCTCGATCGCATCCTGACGCGCATCCGCGCGGCCGAGTACCGTCGGCGCCCCGGCGCCCGCCGCTGGTAGTCCAAAGGACGCCCGCGGGAGGATGCGAGGGCATCAGGCGCTGCGGCGCAGGTCCCGTTCCTTCTGGCGCAGGCGCAGGAGCAGGTCGACCTGAGCGTCCGGGATCGGCTGCTTGTCGACGCTGCCCTCGTAGATCGCGCGCAGGGTCTGACCGAGGTGGCGGGTATCGACCGCTGAACTTGCCGGACCGGACAGGCAGGCTTCGGTCTTCACGGCAGCCTGACGCATCGTTCCCTCCCGGAACTCTCGACACTCCGACGCCCGACAATCACGGGCGTTCCGGATGGGAACAGGGTCACAGGAGATGGTTAACGAACCCTTACGATCAGGAACCGTTAGGGTTAATTCCCGCTCACGCCTCCGCCCCCTGAAGCAGGCGGGCGGCGGCCGCGCGGGCCTCGTCGGTGACGGTGGCGCCGGCCAGCATGCGCGCGATCTCCTCGCGCCGCGCCTCGACGGGGAGCGGGACCACGCGGGTGGTGACTCGGCCGCTGCCCTTCACCGAATCCTTGGCGATCAGGAAGTGGGTCCGGGCGCGCGCCGCGACCTGCGGCGCGTGCGTCACCGCCACCACCTGGACGCCGTCGGCCAAGCGTGCGAGCCGCGCGCCGATCGCGTCGGCGACGGCGCCGCCGACCCCGGTGTCGATCTCGTCGAAGACGAGCGTCGGCGCCGAGCCCCTGTCGGCCAGCACCACCTTGAGGGCCAGCATGAAGCGCGACAGCTCACCGCCCGAGGCGACCTTCATCATCGGGCCGGGGCGCGTGCCGGGATTGGTCTGCGCCCAGAACGCCACGCGGTCGGTGCCCGCCGCGTCCCGCACCTCGGGGTCGGTGACGATCTCGGTGATGAAGCGGGCGCGCTCGAGCTTCAGTGGGGGCAGTTCCGCCTTCACCGCGGCGTCCAGGGCCTTGGCCGCGCGCCTGCGCCCGGCGCTGAGCTTGTCCGCCGCGCGGACGTAGCCGGATTCGGCACCGGCCAGCGTCGCCTCCAGGCCGGCCAGGGCCTCCTCGCCGGCATCGATCGCGGCCACGTCCGCGACGTGGCGCTCGCGCAGCGCGGCGAGGTCGTCGGCCGGGACGTCGTACTTGCGCGACGCGGCGCGCAGGGCGAACAGGCGCTCCTCCACGCGCTCCAGCTCGCGCGGATCGAACTCGGCCTCGGCCAGCGCCGCGTCGAGGACCGTACGGGCCTCGTCCAGCGCCACAAGGGCGGCATCCAGCGCAGCGACGCACGGCTCGATCAGCGCCGGAAGCTGCGCGGCGCGGCGCTCCAGCTTGCGCACGACCGACGAGAGCTGGGGCACGCTCGAATGCGGGCCGCCGACGGCTGCGAGCGCGTCGTTCAGCTCGCGCGCGACCTTCTCGCTCTGCTGCATCACCGTGCGGCGCTCGGCGAGCACCGCCTCCTCGCCGGGCTTCGGATCGAGCGTGGTCAACTCCTCGACGGCGTGGCGCAGGAAATCGGCCTCCTTGCGGGCAGCCTCGACGCGGGCACGGTGCTCGGCGAGCGTCGCGCGGGCGGCGCGCACGCCCTTGGCGGCTTCGGCGACGGCCGCGAGCGGGGTGTGCAGGCCGCCGAAGGCGTCGAGGATGGCGCGGTGGGTGGCCGCGTCGGCGAGGGCGCGGTCGTCGTGCTGCCCGTGAATCTCGACGAGCGCCGCGCCGATCGCGCGCAGCACCTGCACGCCGACCGGCTGGTCGTTGACGAAGGCGCGGGTGCGCCCGTCCGCCATCTGCGTGCGGCGCAGGATCAGGTCGCCCTCGGTGTCGATCTCGGCCTCCGCCGCGATCCGACGGGCGGGATGGTCGAGGCCGACATCGAACACCGCGGTGATGCCGCCCTGCGCCTCGCCGTGGCGCACGAGTCCGCCGTCGCCGCGCCCGCCGAGCGCCAGACTGAACGCGTCGAGCAGGATCGACTTGCCGGCGCCGGTCTCCCCGGTGAGCACGCTGAGCCCATCGCGAAAGCTCAGGTCGAGCCGGTCGATCAGGACGATGTCGCGGATCGCGAGCTGCACCAGCATGCCGCGCCTTCGAGCCTCCGAGGCCTCACCCTGCCGGGCAGGATGCGGTCGTGATGGTTCACGGGAATCGGGAGCCGCTCATGTAGGCGGCGGACCGCCCGGGCGCACCCCTTGAATGCGGAACGGGCGGAGCTGCGGCTCCGCCCGTCGCATCATCGCGTGATGATCGAGGCGGGCTACTCGGCCGCCGCGGTCCGGCCCATGACGGAGCTGTAGATCTTGCTGAGGAAGGAGGACTTCTCCTCGCGGGGCTCCAGGCCGCCGTTGGTCAGGAGGGCGTGAGCGTCCTTGTACCAGGGGCTGTCGGGGAAGTTGTGCCCGAGCACGGCCGCCGCGTTCTGCGCCTCCGCCGTGATGCCGAGTGCCATGTAGGCCTCGGTCAGGCGCTCCAAGGCCTCCTCGGCGTGGCGGGTCGTCTGATACTTGCTGACCACGTCGCGGAACCGGTTGATCGCGGCGGGGAAGTTGCGGCGCTCCAGGTAGAAGCGTCCAACCTCCATCTCCTTGCCGGCAAGCTGATCGCGCGTGATCTGGATCTTGGCCTTGGCATCGACCGAGTATTCCGAGGTAGGATACTTCTGGACCAGCTCCTGAAGGGCGACGAGAGCCTTCTCCGAGCGATCCTGGTCGCGAGTCACGTCGGGGATCTGCTTGTACTGCGACATCGCCATCAGGTACTGGGCGTAGGCCGCGTCCTTGCTCGCCGGGTGGCGCTGCAGGTAGCGCTTCGAGGCGCTGATGGCATCGTCGTACTTCTGGCCCTCGTAGTTCGCGTAGGCCGTCATCAGCAGCGCGCGGCGCGACCAGTCGGAATAGGAATACTGCTTGTCGAGGCTATCGAACTTCTTGACGGCACCCTCGTAGTCGCTGTCCTCCATCTTCGCGAGGCCCTCGCTGTAGAGCTTGTCCGCCGGCACGTCCGGCACGACTTCGGGCTTGTACTTCTCGGCAAACAGGTTGGTCGGATCGAGGGCGTCGCAGCCGCCGAGACCGAGGACGGTGACGATCACGGCCGCCGTTGCTCTACCGGTCCGACCGCGGGTCCGAAGGGTGGCAGGCATCTGCGGTTCTTTCCCCGAACGGGCGCCGTCCCGCATCGGGCCGCGCCGTCAAGCCATCACTGGTTCGTATCAGCGCCGGTATCCGAGCCCGGGCGGGTCTGCCTTCGCAGCCCGAACCGTCGCGCTCCACACCGACGCCTCACCGTGGCCGCCGATTCGGGCACGAAAGCGGCGACGCTGAGGCGCCGACGATCGCGCGGTCGGTGTGGCTTGCGAGCAACAGAGCCCCGTACCGCGAGGGCGGATCTTCGCCGGGGGAGACCTTCAGAGTTCGCCGGCGAAGGCAGCGATGCCGAGACCGACGCCGAACTCGGCGAGCGCGGCCTCGCGGCGCGTCCCTTGAGCCTCGACGATGGCGTAGTTCGCGCGATCGGAGAACAGGGCTTCGAGGACGCCGACGTTCATGCGGTGGCCGCCGCAATAGGAGCGGTAGGCGCCCTGCAGCGGCAGACCGGCTAGGGCGAGGTCGCCGACCGCGTCGAGGAACTTGTGCCGGACGAACTCGTCGGGAAAGCGCAGACCCTCGGGATTGACCACGTCGGCTTCGCCGACGGCGACGGTGTTCTCGAGGGATGCGCCCAGCGCGAAGCCCGCCTTCCAGTAGCGCTCCACGTCCTTCATCATTCCGAAGGTGCGGGCGCCCGCGATCTCGCGGCGGTAGGAGGCCGGGTTGAGGTCCATCACCTTGCGGCTGCGCCCGATCACCGGGCTGTCGAAGTCGATCTCGACGTCGAGACGAAACCCGCGGTCGATCGGGCGAAGTTCGGCGAAGGCTTTGCCGGACTCGATGCGGACCTGACGCAGGACCTTGATCCAGCGCCGCGCCGCGCCCGCCTGGGCGATGCCGGCCGCATCGAGCGCCCGGACGAAGGGAAGCGCGCTTCCGTCGAGGATCGGCATCTCCGGTCCGTCGATCTCGACCAGCACGTTGTCGACGCCCAGGCCGAGAAGGGCGGACATCAGGTGTTCGATGGTGGCGACCGCGCCGGACTCGATGTCGCCGATCACGGTGCAGAGTTCGGTCGCGGAGACGCAGGCGTGATGGGCCTTGATGAGCCGATCGTTGCCCGACGCCATGCCGGTGCGGAGGAAGGCGATGCCGTGGTTCGCGGGCGCCGGGCGGAGCGTGATCGCCACCGGGTTCCCGGAATGGACGCCGATGCCGCTGAGCGCGACCGGGCCCTTGAGGGTCGTCTGTTGGTTCGTCCGCATTCCTTAGCCCTCGGCCGCGATCCGGCATCCTCATCCCGCAAGCGCGAGATGCGACACCATCCATCCGTCCGCTGCTTGAAGCCCCTGCGTACGCTGGCAGCCTGGAAACCGCCGCGCTTCTTGTCGTTGCGGAATTTTTATAGCTGCACCGCACAGCTCGGCCAAATCACGGTTTCTTACGCTCTGTTACAGACACGCTTGAGCCACGTGATCCGGAATTTTGTTCTTCCTCAATGTGTTAAGAAATGGCTAACACCCCGTCAACCATCAGTGCGCACTGTGGCCCGGAAGCCTCAGACCCCTGCGCCGAAGCCCGATCCGGACCCATGGCGAGCCCTTGTCCACGGCCGAAACCTGCCGCTTCTCGCGAAACGGCAGGCCGGTGGTGCGCTGCAAAAAAGTCCGTCGGCGCAGATGCCGAGGCCGTGCGCGATCAGTTGGCCTGCCGGCGGAGGAAGGCCGGGATCTCCAGTTGGTCGTCGTCCAGCATGCGCGCCTGCGGAGCGAGGCGGCCTTGCGCATCGAGGTGACCCTGCGCCGGGCGGTACTGCGGTGCCACGGGTGCCTGGACCCGCGGAGCCGGCGCCATCGGGGCTTGCACCTGCGGCGCCGGCGCGCGGACAGGGGCGCTCTCCGCATCCTCGCGACGGCCGCCGAAGCCGACCGTGGCGAGGCGGCGCAGCAGGCTGGTGCGCTTGGTGTCGCCGTGCGCGTCGGCCGGCTCGCCGCGGCTCGCGGCGATCTGGTTCTGGGCGATGGCGGGCAGCTCGTGGATCTGCGGCATGCGCGGCGCGCGGGCGAGCGGGGGGGCGATGGGCGCCGCCGGGCGCGGCGGCATGAACGGGCCTGCATGGGGCTGCGCGACCGGTTCCGGCGCGGGGGTCGGCACGAACGGAGCGGCGGCCCGGGGCTGCGTCTGGGTCAGCACCACGTCGTCGCGGATCATCGGGGCGGCCTCGATCCGCGGCTCCGGCATCGGTGCGGGCTCGCCAGCCGCGGGACGGACCGGCTGGACGGGCGCCGAAGCGACGGCCTGGGTCACGCTCGGCTCGGCCGCGGGACGCGCGCTCATGGCGCCCTGGGCCGCGCGCGAGCGGGCCTCCGAGCGCAGACGCTCGGCGACCTCGGCGATCCGCTGCTCGGTCTCGGCGATCTCCCTGTTGTTCGGGGAGTTGGCCGCGATCAGCGCCGGCTCGATGCCGGTGGCGACCACCGAGACGCGGATGATGCCGTCGAGGCTCTCGTCGAAGGTGGCGCCGAGGATGATGTTGGCGTCCTGATCGACCTCTTCGCGGATTCGCGTGGCGGCCTCGTCGAGTTCGTACAGGGTGAGATCCGCGCCGCCGGTGATCGAGATCAGCAGGCCGCGGGCGCCCTTCATCGAGACGTCGTCGAGGAGCGGGTTGGCGATCGCGGCCTCGGCCGCGCGGTTGGCGCGCTTCTCGCCGGACGCCTCGCCCGTGCCCATCATCGCCTTGCCCATGCCGCGCATGATCGCGCGGACATCCGCGAAGTCGAGGTTGATCAAGCCTTCCTTGACCATGAGGTCCGTGATGCAGGCGACGCCCGAATAGAGCACCTGGTCGGCCATGGCGAAGGCGTCGGCGAAGGTGGTCTTCTCGTTGGCAACCCGGAACAGGTTCTGGTTCGGGATCACGATGAGGGTGTCGACGGCGGCCTGGAGCTCCTGGATTCCGGCCTCGGCCGTGCGCATCCGGCGCAGGCCCTCGAACTGGAAGGGCTTCGTCACGACGCCCACCGTGAGGATGCCCATGTCGCGGGCGGCCCGGGCGATAACCGGGGCGGCGCCGGTGCCGGTGCCGCCGCCCATGCCGGCGGTGATGAAGCACATGTGCGCGCCCGAGAGCTGGTCGCGGATCTCGTCGATCACCTCGTCGGCGGCGGCCGAGCCGACCTCCGGGTGCGAGCCGGCGCCGAGCCCTTGCGTCACGCCGATGCCCATCTGGATCACGCGCTCGGCCTTGGACGAGGTCAGCGCCTGGGCGTCGGTGTTGGCGACCACGAATTCACAGCCGAGCAGCCCCGACTCGATCATGTTGTTGACGGCGTTGCCGCCCGCGCCGCCGACACCGAACACGGTGATGCGGGGCTTGAGTTCGCGGATGTCAGGCGCCTGGAGAGAGATGGCCATGGTGTCGAGCCCTTCGTGACCTTGAACGCGTTTCCGTTTTGGCGCCTTCGCGAAGGCGCCGATGTTCGTCGTCGCGCGGTCCCCTCGCGGGGATCGCGCCTCGTCCCTAGAAACTCTCCCGCAGCCAGCGGCCGACCCGCGAGATGTAGCCGTCGGTCCCGGTGCCGGCGAAGGCGCCCTGTCCCCGCGGCTCGAAGTGCTCGGCGTGCGCGACCTGCGGGTAGACCAGCAGGCCGACGGCGGCCGAGAAGGCGGGCCCCTTGGCGGCCTCGGGCAGGCCGCGGATGCCGAGCGGCCGGCCGATCCGCACCTGTCCCTGCATCACCCGGCGGGTGACCTCCGGCAGGCCGACGAGCTGGCTCGCCCCGCCCGTGAGCACCACGCGGCGCCCGGCCTGGGCGGCGAAGCCCGCGTTGCGCAGGCGATCGCGCACCAGTTCCACCACCTCCTCGACGCGAGGCTTGATGATCCGCACGAGCTGCGAGCGGGGCACGTGGGCCGGCGTCTCGCCCTCCTCGTCGCCGACGCCGTGGACCGCGATCATGTCGCGCTCGTCCGACGGGGTGGCGATGGCCGAGCCGTAGAGGGTCTTCAGCCGCTCGGCCGCCGCGACCCGGGTGGAGAGGCCGCGGGCGATGTCCATGGTCACGTGGTGGCCGCCCACCGCGATCGCGTCGCAATGGACGAGGTGGCCGCCGGAGAACACGCCGACGCTGGTCGTGCCGCCGCCCATGTCGACGACGCAGACGCCCATCTCGGCCTCGTCGTCCACGAGCGCCGACAGGCCCGCGGCGTAGGGGGTCGCGATCACCGCCTCGACGCCGAGGTGGCAGTGCTCCACCGCGAGCATCACGTTGCGGGCGGCGGCGGCCTCCGCGGTGACCACGTGCAGGTCGACGCCGAGCGCCTCGCCGATCATGCCGGACGGGTCGATCACGGCGCCCTGGCCGTCGAGCGCGTAGCCGGTGGGCAGGGCGTGGAGCACGGCGCGGCCGGGGCTGACGCCGTGAGCGCTCGCGGTCTCCAGCACCCGCTCCACGTCCGCGCCGGTGACGGTGCCGGTGCGGACGTTGACCCGCGCCTGGAAGTGCTGCGAGGCGAGGCGCCCGCCGCTCATGTTGACGATGACCGACTGAACCTCGACCTTGGCCATCCGCTCGGCGGCGTGCACCGCCTGCCGGATCGCGCCCTCGGCCGCTTCGAGGTCAACGATGGCGCCGCCCTTCAGCCCGATCGAGCGCTGGTGGCCGATGCCGATGATGCGGGCGAGGTGCGTGCGGCCCTTGAGCGTCGAGAGGGCTTCGGCCGGCTGCAGCTCGGCGATGAGGCAAACGACCTTGCTGGTGCCGATGTCGAGCACCGACAGCGTCGTGCTGCGGCGGGCCGAGAGCGGCTTCAGGCGGGGCGTCAGGCCGTGCTGGGAATGCATCGAACGCTACCGGACGAAGGACGGAAGGCGGGAGGGGCGGCGGATGGGCAAAGAAGTCTTCTCGGCGGCGCTCACGTCGCGGCCCTCGTCTTCGTCTTCTTCTGCGCCTCGGCGCGGGCGGCGGCGGCCTCCTCCGTGAGGCGGACCACGACGCGGTCGGGCATCCGCAGGTCGACGGCGATGATGTCCTTCTCCAGGAGGCGGTTGGCGCGCTCCAGCGCGACCAGCCGGGCGAGAGCCGCCCCGGGATCGGTTTCGGGAAGCCGGACGTCGACGCCGTCGAGCTTGAGCGTCCAGCGCCGGCTCGACACGTAGGTGCCGGCGCGGATGCGCTCGGCCAGGGGCCCGGCGGCGGCGATGAGCGCGAGGTACTCGCCGAGCTTCACGTTGGCGTCGTCGCCGACGACGAGCGGCAGGCTCGCGTAGCGGTCGTCGCGCATGGTGTCGATGACGGTTCCGTCGGCGGCGATCACGCTGATCTCGCCGTTGCGCTGCCACAGGGCGGCGGGCTCGCGCTCGACCTGGTTGACGACGATTTCGCGGGGATAGACCTTGCGCACCGAGACCGAGGCGATCAGCGGCACCCGCAGCAGGCGCTCGCGCGCTTCGGCGACGTCGAGGAAGGGCACGGAGGAGCGCCAGTCGATGCCGGCGGCGGCCAGCACCTCGCGCTCGTACAGCCGCGATATCCCTGAGATGGTGACGCGCTCGACGCCGAAGCCGGCAATCCGCGCGAGGATGTCGAGGGGGCGTCCGTTGTCGGCGACGAAGCCGTCGTAGCGGCCGCTCGCGACGAAGCCGGTGAGCGCGAGGGCGGCGAACCCGACGGCGATCCCCGCTGCGCCGACGCCCCGAGGCAGGCGCTCGGCGAGCGGCGGGCCCGGCCGCGCGCGGCGGGTGGAGATCGGCAGGAGGCGGGGCAAACGTCCGAGGAGGCCCGCGGCGAGGCCCTGCGCGCCTGACGAGACGGCGGGGCTCAGCGGCCCAGGGAAGCGTCCTCCACCATCCATCGGACAAGCTCACCGAAACTGTAGCCCGCATGGGCGGCCATTTCCGGCGCGAGGCTGGTCCGGGTCATGCCGGGTTGCGTGTTGACCTCCAGGACGACGAGGGCACCGGTTCCACCCGGTGTATCATCGTAGCGAAGGTCGGCACGGCTGACGCCCCGGCAGCCCAGTGCTTGATGCGCCGTTAACGCCAACTCTTGGACACGCTGGTAAACATTTGGTTTAAGATCGGCCGGCAGCACGTGGATCGAGCCCCCCGGCGCGTACTTGGCGTCGTAGTCGTACCAGTCGCCCGAAGCCGCCTTGATCTCGATGACGCCGAGCGCCGTGTCGCCCATCACCGCGCAGGTGAGTTCCCGGCCCGCGACGTAAGTCTCCACAAGGACGTCCTCGCCGAAGACCCACGCGTCCGAGCCGAGGATCTGGGGCGGGTGCGAGCGTCCGTCCCGGACGATGATCACGCCCATCGAGGAACCCTCGGCGATGGGCTTCACCACGTAGGGCGGCGCGATCGGGTGCGCCGCCGCCGCCGCGTGCCGGTTGACGACGCAGCCCTCCGGCACGCTGACGCCGGCCGCACGCATCACCACCTTGGCCCGCTCCTTGTGCATGGCGAGCGCGGAAGCGAGCACGCCGGAATGCGTGTACGGAATACGCAGGATTTCCAGCAGGCCCTGAATCCGGCCGTCCTCGCCCTCGGGCCCGTGCAGTGCGTTGAAGGCGGCGTCGGGCTGGAGCCCGCCGAGCACGGCCGCGACGTCGGGCCCGACATCGACGCGGGTGACGCGGAACCCCTCTCCTTCGAGCGCGTCGGCGCAGGCCGTACCGGAGTTCAGGGAGACCGGGCGCTCGGCCGAGGTGCCCCCCATCAGGACGGCGACGTGCTTGGACATGGGGGCTCCTGGAGGTGTGTGTGTCAGAGCAGCCGCGGGCGATCAGAGGTCGGCGTAAGCCGCCTCGTCGGCCTCGCCGGCCCATTCGCTAAGTGTCACGAAGGGATCATCGCCCTCAGGGGTCTGCAGTCCTTGCCGCGGATCGATGAGGTTAGTCGGCGCAGGCACTGGTTCGCCGTCCTCCTGCAAGCCGGCGATGTGGACGCGAATGGCCTCGGTGATGGCGCATGTCACATCCGCGATCGTCGCGCCCGTGGCAATGCAGCCCGGTAGGTCGGGGAGGTAGGCGGAGTAGCCGTCTCCCACACGTTCTATGACGATCGCGTAGCGCATCTCGCGTCTTTTCGCTATCTCATGATAAGCATTTTTTCCTGGAAGATCAGGAATATCGTGTCTAGATCACAGAAAAAGCATTGTTGTCGATGCTAGGGCCTGTCGTGACTTCATCCAATCGAGGGGGGCGGCGAGGCAGAGGACGCC
>NZ_CAXTBY010000024.1:0-14069 GCF_964242245.1 uncultured Methylobacterium sp.
GCCCTCAGCCGACAGACACCTCCGTCGTCCTCAAAAAGCTGAAGCGATGCCCCTGGTGGGCTACCGCCCGCATCGGCTTACCAGAGGGCGGCCGGGGCCAGCCCCTCGCGGATCTCGCGCAGGCGCTCGCGCGTCGCGCGGGTCGTCTCGTCCGGTAGGGCGTCGAGGGGGAAGAACGCGCAGGCCGCGATCTCCCGGTCGGGCTGCTTCGGGCCGGCAACGATGAAAGCGGGAGCGACGTAGAGCACGACGTGGTCGCGTCCCGCCGCGGCGAGGTTGCGGTAGAAGCCGTGCAGGCGCAGCGGGGTGCCGGGATCGAGGACGATCTCGGCCTCCTCGCGGAACTCCCGCGCCATTGCCTCCGGCGCGGTCTCGCCCGGCTCGACGCCGCCGCCGGGCAGGTGCCAGCCGCTGATATAGGTGTGGCGCACGAGGCAGACGCGGCCCGCATCGTCGATCGCGGCGCCCCGCACGCCGAGCGTCATCCCGCGCACCGCCAGAGCGGCGAGGTGGAACAGGCGGCGCAGCCAGGGCTGGTCGAGGGGCTTCATCGCCGCGTTTCGCGCTGGCGCCGCGATCAGACCACGTCCAGGGCGATCGCGCCGAGCCCTGCAATTACGCCGACCATGCGCTCGCCCCGCCGCACCGGGCCGACGCCGGAGGGCGTGCCGGTGAAGATCAGGTCGCCGGGTTCGAGCGCGAAGTAGGCCGAGAGGTAGGCGATCTGCTCAGGGATCGACCAGATCATGTCGGCGAGATCCCCGAGCTGGCGCTCGGCCCCGTCGACGGACAGGGCGATCCGCCCGCTCGTGAGGTGGCCGACGCGCTCGACCGGGTGGATCGGGCCGATCGGCCCCGAGGCGTCCGCCGCCTTGCCGAGGTCCCACGGCCTTGCCATGCGCTTGGCCTCGTCCTGGAGGTCGCGCCGGGTCATGTCGAGGCCGACGGCGTAGCCGTAGACGTGCTCCAGGGCGCTCTCCACCGGGATGTCGCGCCCGCCCGCCCCGAGGGCCGCCACCAGCTCGATCTCGAAATGGTAGCTTTCCGTGCGCGGCGGATAAGGGTGGTCGATCGGTCCGCCGCCGCAGGGCTGGAGCGCGTCGGCGGGCTTCATGAAGAAGAACGGCGGCTCGCGATCGGGGTCGGCCCCCATCTCGCGGGCGTGCGCGGCGTAGTTGCGCCCAACGCAGTAAACCCGGCGCACCGGGAACAGGTCCTCGCTGCCGGCGACGGGGAGGGCGACGCGGGGCGGGTTGGGGATGACGGACAGCATGGCTTCGCCTCGCGACACGGCCGGGTTCTCTCGGGCGCCCGGTGAGGAGCGCAAGGCTTAGTCTTAGGACGAGGCTCGGCCCAGGCCATCCCGCCGCGCTTGCATCCCGCCCCCGCCTGTCGAAAAATCGCGCGATGACCCAGCACGCAACGCCCCACGACGCCCTGCTGTCGGCCCTGCGCGACCGGCTCGGAGGCGCGCACGTGCTGACCGATGCATCCGACCTCGCGCCCTACCTCGTGGAATCGCGAAAACTCTACCGCGGGACGGCGCTCGCCGTGGTGCGGCCGGGCTCGACCGCCGAGGTCGCCTTCGCCGTCGGGACCTGCGCGGCCGCCGGCGTCGCGGTCGTGGCGCAGGGCGGCAACACCGGCCTCGTCGGCGGCGGCGTGCCGCACGGCGGCGTCGTCCTCTCGCTCGCGCGCATGAACCGGGTGCTCGGCGTCGATCCCGTTAACGCCAGCATCACCGTCGAGGCGGGGGCGATCCTCTCCGACGTGCAGGACGCGGCGGACGCCGCGGGCCTCCTGTTCCCGCTCTCCTACGCCTCCCGCAGCTCGGCCCGGATCGGCGGGGCGCTCGCGTGCAACTCCGGCGGCATCGCGGTGCTCGCCTACGGCAACGCCCGCGACCTCGTCCTCGGCCTGGAGGTGGTGCTCGCCGACGGCCGGGTGTGGAACGGGCTGAAGGCGTTGCGCAAGAACAACGCCGGCTACGACCTCAAGCACCTGTTCGTCGGCTCGGAAGGCACCCTCGGCATCATCACCCGCGCGGTGCTGAAGCTGTTCCCGAAGCCCGCCTCCCGCAGCGTCGGCTTCGTCGGCCTGCCCTCGGCGCGGGTGGCGCTCGACCTGTTCGCGGGCCTGCGCCGACGCGCCGACCGCGATCTGACCGCCTTCGAGCTCATCCCGCCCTTCGGGCTCGACCTCGTGCTGCGCCACGTGCCCGGCACGGTGCGCCCACTCGCGGGCGTGCACGGCGCTTACGCGCTGATCGAGCTCGCCTCCGCCCGGCCCGACGCCGACACCCGCGCCGAGCTGGAGGCAGCCCTGGCCGAAGCGATCGAGGACGGCCTCGTCGAGGACGCGACGCTGGGCGCGAGCGAGGCGCAGAACCTCGCCCTCTGGGCGCTCCGGGAAAACCTCTCCGAGGCGCAGGGGCACGAGGGCGGCTCGATCAAGCACGACGTCTCGGTGCCGCTGTCGCGCCTCGCGGATTTTCTCGAGGAGGCGAGCTTGGCCTGCGAGGCCGCGATGCCGGGCCTGCGGGTCTGCGCCTTCGGCCACGCCGGCGACGGCAACATCCACTTCAACCTCAGCCAACCCGTCGGGATGGACAAGGCGGCGTTCCTGGCCGATTGGGCGCGGTTCAACCGCATCGTCCACGACATCGTGACGGGCCTGGACGGGTCGATCGCCGCCGAGCACGGCGTCGGCCTGATCAAGCGCGACGAGCTGCAGCACTACACCGACCCGGTGGCGCTAGACCTGATGCGGGCGATCAAGGCGGGGCTCGATCCGCACGACCGTCTCAACCCGGGCAAGGTCGTCACCTTGTCCGAGAACCCACCGCCTGCGCTGCCGTAAAATCCGTGCGTGCGGCATTGCCGTCCGGTCTCGCGAAGATCCGGCATTGTGCAATGCATTATCCACTCACAATATTGCCCTGCATTGCGCCATAAATCAGCGCCCTCGCTGCGATATGGTCTGCGACGCGACGGCTGGCGGGGAAACCCGGAGATCCGTGCGTTATCGCAGCGTTAACGACTGGGGCGGACGTTCGTCGAGGCCGGTGCCGCCGCACCGGCGGCGGGGCCCGGCACTTGCTTGGCCAACCCGACCCTTTCGCACCTGCGAGAGTTCCGGGGCGCCGAACACCGAAGGAGACCATAGCGATGCCCACCTCTCAGGCCCGCGTGCAGACCGCCGAGGCGAGCCGCTACCTGCAGCAGCTCTGCCGCCACTGGAGCCACAAGTTCCCGGTGTCGAGCACCACCGACCACGGCACCGTGCCCTTCGGCGAGGACCGGGTGTGCACCTTCGAGGCCGAGCCCGACGCCCTCCTGATGCGGATCGCCAGCGCCGATCCGGCCGGGTTGACCCGCCTGGAGAACGTGGTCTCGGACCACCTGATGCGCTTCGCCTTCCGCGAAAGCCTCGGCGAGATCACGTGGTCCCGCGCCGCTTGATTCGATGAGCCCCGCGCCGATCTTGGAGTGTCCGGATCGGATGTTTCGCGGGAGCCGTCCATGACCATGCACGCCCGGCCTCAGGCCGCGGATCTGCCCTTCGCCGCCCGGATCGACCGGCTCGCCGAGGTCGCGGTCCGTGTCGGTCTCAACCTCCAGCCCGGGCAGGAACTCGTCCTGACGGCGCCGCTCGACGCGCTGCCGCTCGCCCGCGCGATCACGGCGCAGGCGTACAGGGCCGGCGCCTCGCTCGTCACGACGCTGCTGGGCGACGACGTCGCGACGCTGGCCCGCTTCGCTCACGCGCCGGACGAGGCCTTCGACACGGCCGCCGGCTGGCTCTACTCCGGCATGGCCGAGGCCTACCGCAACGGAGCCGCCCGCCTCGCGATCAGCGGCGACGACCCCGCCCTGCTCGCGGGCCAGGACCCCGACCGGGTCGCCCGCGCCAACCGCTCGCGCTCGAAGGCCTACGTGCCCGCGCTGGAGCTGATCGCCAACTTCGCCACCAACTGGACCATCGTCTCGGCGGCGACGCCCGCCTGGGCGCGCACGGTCTTCCCGGACCTGCCCGAGGACGAGGCCGTGGCCCGGCTCTGGGACGCGATCTTCGCGGCTTCCCGCGTCGACGGCCCGGATGCGCTAGCGGCGTGGTCCGAGCACAACGCGGCGCTCCACGCGCGCAAGGATCTGCTGAACGGCCACCGCTTCTCCGCGATCCGCTTCCGCGGCCCCGGCACCGACCTCACCGTGGGGCTTGCCGACGACCACGCGTGGTGCGGGGGTGCCGCGACCTCGCGCAGCGGCATCACCTGCAACGCCAACATCCCGACGGAGGAGGTCTTCACCACGCCGCATCGGGGGCGGGTCGATGGCTACGTCGCCAGCACCAAGCCGCTCTCCTACCAGGGCACCCTGATCGAGGAGATCGCGGTGCGGTTCGAGGCGGGGCGCATCGTCGAGTCGCGGGCGAGCCGGGGCAGCGATGTCCTCGCCCGCGTCCTCGACACCGACGAGGGGGCCCGGCGGCTCGGCGAAGTCGCCCTGGTGCCGGCCTCCTCCGCGATCTCGGCCTCGGGCCTCTTGTTCTACAACACCCTCTACGACGAGAACGCCGCGAGCCACATCGCGCTCGGACAGGCCTACTCGAAGTGCTTCGTCGACGACGGCGCGGGCCTGTCCGAGGACGATCTCTCCGCCCGCGGCGCCAACCGCAGCCTGATCCACATCGACTGGATGATCGGCTCGAGCGCGGTCGACGTGGACGGGATCGACTCGGACGGGCAGGCGGTGCCGGTGATGCGCGGCGGCGAGTGGGTCTGAGCACGCGGCGCTCCGGCAGGCCGCGGGATGCACGCCGAAAAGAAACCGACTAAGACGGCGCCATGACAGGACAATCTCACCGCGACGCCAGGGGGCGGCCGCTCGTCGCCGTCACCGGTCTCGGCCTCGTCTCGTCCCTCGGCCGGGGCCAGGACGACACCTGGGCCGCGCTGACGGCCGGGCGCTCAGGGATTCACGCGATCGCGCGGTTCCCGACCGACGGGCTGCGCACGCGCATCGCCGGCACCGTCGACTTCCTCGACACCGATCCCCTCGTGGCGCCGGCCCTGTCCGAGCGCTTCGCGCACGTGGCGGCCGAGGAGGCCGTGGCTCAGGCGGCCATCGGATCGGCCGGCGACTTCCCCGGCGCGCTGTTCATCGCCGTGCCGCCCGTCGAGATGGAGTGGCCGCAGCGCCGGGCGCTCGCCGAGGCCGGCAGCGGGAGCGAGCCCGTGACCTATGCCGGCCTCCAGCGCGCGGCGGCGAGCCGGGCGTTCGATGCATGGCACGACCTGTTCATCTTCGGCACGGTGGCCGACCGGATCGCCGACCGCTTCGGCACCCGAGGCTCGCCAATCTCGCTCTCGACGGCGTGCTCGTCGGGTGCCACAGCGATCCAGCTCGGCGTCGAGGCGATCCGCCGCGGTGAGATGCGGGCGGCCCTCTGCATCGGGACCGACGGCTCGGTGAACCCGGAGTCGCTGATCCGCTTCTCCCTGCTCTCGGCGCTCTCGACGCAGAACGATCCGCCGGAGCGGGCCTCGAAGCCCTTCTCGAAGAACCGGGACGGCTTCGTCATGGGCGAAGGCGCCGCCGCGTTGGTGCTGGAGGATGCGGAAGCCGCAGTCGCGCGCGGCGCGGAGATTCTGGGCTACGTCCTCGGCTGCGGCGAGAAGGGCGACGGCTTCCATCGCACCCGCTCCAGCCCCGACGGCGCGCCGATCATCGCCGCGATCCGCGCAAGCCTCGACGATGCCGGGATCGGCGCCGACGGGATCGACACGGTCAACGCCCACGGCACCGCGACGCCAGAGAACGACCGGATGGAGGCGATGGGCCTGACCGCGGTGTTCGGCGAGGCCGCCGCCCGCATCCCGGTCACCTCCAACAAGTCGATGCTCGGGCATACGCTGACGGCGGCCGGCGCCATCGAGGCGGCGGTGTCGCTGCTGACGATCCGGCACGGGCGCATCCCGCCGACCATCAACCACGCCGTGCCCGATCCCGCGATCGCCCTCGACATCGTGACGACGGCCCGCGACGCGGCCGTGTCGCGCGTGCTGTCGAACTCCTTCGGCTTCGGCGGGCAGAACACCTGCCTCGTGCTCGCCGCCGAGCCAGCATGAGCGCAGCGGTAGAACCGAGCGTGCGCGCAACGGTGGAACCGAACACGCGCGCAGCGGTCGGACCGGACATGCGCGCGCCTCGGCCCGCCTCCGGCCACCGCATCCTCGTCACCGGGGGCGCCTCGGGCCTCGGCGCGGCGCTCGTGCGCGCGTTGGCCGCCGCCGGCCACGCGGTCGATTTCACCTACCGCGCCTCGGTCGCGCCGGCCGAGGCGCTGCTCGCCGAGCTTCGCGACCGGCATCCGGGCACGACCTTCGCGGCCGAGTCCCTGGACCTCGCCGACCGTGCGGCATTGGACGCCTTCTGCGAGGCGGCGGACGCGCGCGGCTACTACGGCCTCGTCCACAATGCCGGGCAATCCTACGACGCCCTCGCGGCGATGCTCGACCAGGACCGGGCCGAGGCCCTGATGCAGGTGAACTTCTTCTCGCTGACGCGGCTCGCCAAGGCGCTGGTGCGCGGCATGATCCGCGCGCGCGCCGGCCGCATCGTCGCGATCGGCTCGGTGGCGGCCTTGCGCGCCAACGCCGGCAACGCGGCCTACGCCGCCACCAAGGGCGCGCTGATCGCCTATTGCCGGACGCTGGCGATCGAGTCGGCCAAGCGCGGCGTCACCGTCAACGTCATCGCCCCCGGCTTCGTCGACACGCCGATGCTGGCCGCCTACGCCGCCCACCGCGCCGGGATGGAGCGCCAGATCCCGACGGGGCGCTTCGCGGAGCCTGCCGAGGTGGCCGCACTCGCGGCGTTCCTGATGGAGGCACCCGCCGCCTACATCACTGGCGCCGTCCTGCCCGTCGACGGCGGCCTTACCGCGATGATGGGCGTCCACCGCTGAAGGGTTTTCGCGATTTTCCAATGCGCCCGCTCCCGCCCGTCTGGTCCGCCATGACCTGCCTGCTCCTCCTCGTCGGCGTGGGGACGGCGCGCGCCGAGCCGGTCCCCTACCGCATCGACGGCCTGCCGCGAGGCGAGGCGCTCAGCATCCGCGCCGAGCCCGATCCGTCCGCCGACGTGGTCGGCGAGATCCGCGGCCGGGCGCTCGTCTTCGGCTGCACCAACGCGACGCCGAGCGGCACCACGTGGTGCCGGGTCAAGGCCGGCCGCGCGGTGGGCTGGGCACGGCGGCGCTACCTCGCACCGGATTAAGTCGGGTTGATGCGAACGAACGGGTTCCGTAGGTATCGGCGCAGGAGGCCTGCGATGGCGACGATGATCATTCGCGACGATGTCCTGTGGGCGGCTCATATCGAGGGCGATCCTGATCTGGCCAGCAGCATTCGTTCGCTGCCGTCCGACGACGTCATCGTTCTGCGCATCGAAGGAAAACCTGTTCGCTTCCGGAAGATGCGTGACGGTGCCGACGGACGGCCCACGGATGGCGTGAGGCCGGAACGGGAATCCTCCGAGTTCTGGCAGCACTTGCAGACGCGGCGCGGCGCCATGGTCACGGTCGAGCCCGAGACGGGCAGGGTCGATCCCTACCTCCTGTCCCTGACCGCGACTCTAACGGAGTGGAACAGTCCCGACGATGCCGCGGCCTATGATGGCCTATGACCGCTTCGACGTTCTGAAGGTGCTTTTTCCCTTCATCGACCTGCCGATCCGCAAACCGCGGCCCGTTCTCGTCGCATCGCCCGCGACGTTCAACGCCGCAAACGGGCATGTCGTCGTTGCGATGATCACGACGGGCGCGGGAAGCCACTGGCCGAGCGTATTATCTCATCTTGAATCTCCCCGCCCCAGGCCTGAGCCATCGTTCTGTCATTCGATGGAAGCTGTTCACGATCGCCAACGCGCAGGTCGGTCGGCCAATCGGTCGGCTCTCGCCTGCGGATCGCTTCGCGTTCGGATCGCACCTTGATGCGATCCTTTGCGGCTCCTGATCCATTCCCCTGCCGGCCCTTACCGGGTCGGCGGCTAGAAAGAGCGCATATGCAAGCCCTGCAACTCTTCGGCGACCGCGACCTGCGCCTCACCGAGGTCGAGGCTTCCCGTCCCCCCGGCTTCGGCGAGGTCCGGGTTCGGGTACGCGCGGTCGGGCTGAACTTCATCGACGTGTGGGGCTTTCGCGGCATGGCCTTCGCCAAGCGGCGGCTGCCGCTCACCGTCGGCGCCGAGGCCGCGGGCGAGATCGCCGAGGTCGGGGCGGGCGTCGAAGGGCTCGCGGTCGGCGACGGCGTCGCGCTCTACGGCGCGATGACCTGCGGCCGGTGCCGGGCCTGCCGCGAGGGGCGCGACAACCTCTGCGAGGATGTCGGCGGCGTGATGGGCTTCCACATCGACGGCTTCGCCCGCGAGTTCGTCACCATGCCGGCCCGCCTCGTGGCGAAGGTGCCGGCGGGCGTCAGCCTGACGGACGCGGCGTGTGCCGGCATCGCCTTCGGCACCGTGCAGCACATGCTGTTCGACAACGCCCGGCTGGAGCCCGGCGAGAGCATCCTCGTCCATGCCGGCGGTTCGGGCATCGGCACCGCGGCCATCCGGATGGCCAAGGCGATCGGCTGCACCGTCTACACGACGGTCGGCGACGACGAGAAGGGCGCCAAGGCCGCGGCTCTCGGGGCCGATCACGTGGTCAACTACCGCACCGAGCGCTTCGAGGGCGAGGTGCGGCGGCTGACGAAGCGGAAAGGGGTCGACGTGGTGTTCGAGCATGTCGGGCCCGACACCTGGAACGGCTCCCTGCTCTGCCTCAAGCGCGGCGGGCGCCTCGTCACCTGCGGCTCGACGTCGGGCGTCTCGACCACGATGAACCTGATGCAGCTCTTCCAGCAGCAGTATCGCATCACCGGCTCGTTCGGCTGCCGGCTCGCCAACATCCGCGAGGCGCTGGCCAAGATGGCCGACGGCATCCGCCCGGTCATCGATACGGTCTACCCGCTGGTCGACTTCGCGCAGGGGTTGGAGCGGCTCGAATCGCGCACGGTCTTCGGCAAGATCCTGGTGAGCCTGTGACGCCCTCCCCTCTTGCGAGAAAATGATCTAAGCGGAGCGGTTTCGTCCTCTCTCCGGCTCGCCCGACGCCGGCAGGACGCCGTGTCCCAGAGTAACCCGTTGCTGCGCCTCGCCCTGACCCTGAAGCGGAACCTGCCGCGGCTGGCCGGCTACGCCATGATCCCGCTGATCCGCGCGGTGTTCCGGCTGTCGCGCGCACTCGGGCCGGAGCGGGCGGGCGATGCCGGCGCGGCGCTGTTGCGCGCCCTGGGGCCGTGGTTGCCCTCGCATCGCACGGCGCTTGCGAACCTGCGTGCCGCCCTCCCCGACCTGACGGAGTCCGACGTTCGAAGGATCGCTCGGGAGGCGTGGGACAACCTCGGCCGCACCGGCGCCGAATATGCTCACCTCGATACCCTGTTCGACTACGACCCTGCCAACCACGCGACCCAGCGCATGGAAGTCGAGGGCATCGAGCACTTCTTCGCCCTGCGCGACGATGGCCGGCCGGGCCTCGTCTTCTCGGCCCACCTCGCGAACTGGGAGCTGCCGGCGATCTGCGCCGCGAAGTTCGACCTGGAGGCGACCGCCGTGTTCCGGGCGCCCAACAACCCCGCCGCCGCCCGCCTCGTGCAGGAGGTGCGTCGCAAGACCATGGGTGGGTTGGCCGCCTCCGGCCCGGGCGGCGCCTTCGCGATGCAGGGCGTGGTGGAGCGGGGCGGCCATCTCGGGCAACTGATCGACCAGCACTTCACCCGGGGCGTGGTGGTGACGTTCTTCGAACGCCCCTGCTTGGCCAACCCGCTGCTCGCCAAGCTCGCGCGCCACTACGATTGCCCGGTGCACGGTGCGCGCGTGGTACGGCTCCCGGGGGGGCGTTTCCGGTTGACGCTGACCCCGCCCCTCGACCTGCCGCGCGACGCGGATGGCCAGATCGACGTCGCCGGCGCGATGCAGGCGATGACCGGCGTCGTCGAGGGCTGGGTGCGCGAGAACCCGGGACAGTGGCTCTGGATGCACCGGCGCTGGCGGCCGAACATGCTGCCGAAGCCCCTGGCTCGCGTGTGAGCGCCTACGGATCGAGCCCCTCGGCGACGCGGCGGGCGGCGCGCACCTTCTCGACGCGCGCCACCGAGAACACCGAGGCCTCGTAGAGCAGCAGCATCGGCAGGGCCAGCGAGAGCTGCGAGATCACGTCGGGCGGGGTCAGGACGGCCGCGGCGACGAAGACGAGCACGATGGCGTAGCGCCGCTTCTCCCGCAGGAACTTCGCGTCGATCACGCCGATCTGGCCGAGCAGCGTCAGGATCACGGGCAACTGGAAGGCGATGCCGAAGGCGAAGATCAGGGTCATGATCAGCGAGAGGTACTCGTCGACCTTCGGCAGCAGCGCGATCGTCGGCTCGCCCGCGACGCCCACCTGCTGCAGCGACACCGAGAACCGGATCAGCAGCGGCATGGCGAGGAAGAACACGACCAGCGCGCCGAGCACGAAGAAGATCGGGGTGGCGACGAGGTAGGGCGTGAAGGCCTTGCGCTCGTTGCGGTAGAGGCCCGGCGCCACGAAGGCGTAGATCTGCGTCGCGATCACCGGAAACGCCAGGAAGGCTGCCCCGAAAACGCTGAGCTTGATGTTGGTGAAGACCTGCTCGAGGAAGTGCGTCGCGATGAGCTTGGCGTTCTCGACGCCCACCACAGAGACGTAGGGGTGGACGAGGATGTTGTAGATCTCGCGCGAGAAGAAGAAGCACCCGAAGAACATTACGATGAAGGCGGCCAGCGACTTAATCAGCCGCGCGCGCAGCTCGATCAGGTGGTCGAGGAGCGGCGCCCGCGATGCCTCGATCTCGGCCTCGTCCGTCTCGTTGATCATCGGCTAGCGGCCCGCGCCCGAGGGCGCCGGACCGGATGCTGCCGGCGGGGCTTCCGCGGGCGCACCGAACGGGTCGTCGACGGAGCCCGCGACGGGGAGAGGCTCGGACGCCGGGTGCGGCTCGGCCGGCTGCGGGACGTCGTAGCGTCCGCCCGCAGCGCCCGCATCCTCGGCGGCGCGCAACTGCGCCGTGGCATCGGCCAGCGTCTCGGGACTCGGCTTCGCGCTCCGCGCCTCGACGGCGCCCTTCAACTCGTCGCGGATCGTCTGGACCGGATTGAAGCCGGTGCCGGCGGTCCGGACCGTGTCGCGGATGCCCTCGACATCCTTGCGGACATCGTCGAGCTCGGCCTCGCGGATCGCCTCGTTGAACTGCATCTGGAACTCGCCGGCCATGCGGCGGACCTTGCGCGTGATCTGCCCGACGGTGCGCAACGCCTTCGGCAGGTCCTTCGGCCCGATGACGATGAGGGCGACGCCTCCGATCAGCATCACCTCCCCCCAGCTCATGTCCAGCATGTCGTCGACGGTCCTGCAGCTTCGGGCCTGCCGATCGGGCCTCGGATGGGCCGCGCGAGGCGCGAGCCTGGGCCTCCAGGTCAGGCCGCCTCGGTCAGACCGTCTTGCGGTCGCCGGACGGAAGGTGGCTCGCGGGGATCGCGGTGCCGGGGCTCGTCTCGGCCGCGTGCGGGATGGTGCGCACGGGCTCCGCCGGGGCGACGGGCGCGACCGGAGCGGCGGCCTGGGCCGGCGTCTCGTCCTCCGCCATGCCCTTCTTGAACGCCTTGATGCCCTTGGCGACGTCGCCCATCAGGTCGGAGACCTTGCCGCGGCCGAACAGCAGCATGACGATGACGGCGACGATGACCCAGTGCCAGATACTCATGCTGCCCATGGCAACCTCCTGCGCCACGGGTCACGCATCGGATCTACGTGTCCGCAACGGCTCGTTTCCGCGGTTGAATTTCGGGGCGAACCTAGGGATCGCGCTCGGTGAACACAAGCGGTCAATACCGTCCGCCCCCGCGAAAGGCCCGCGCGGGTGGCGGCCTTGCCTCAGGCGGCCCGCACCAGAGCGGCCGCGAACCGGGCCCGGGCTTCCGGAACGTCGAGACCGTCGCGGGCGCCGCCGAGGCGGGCGAGCGCGGCCTCCGCCCGGCGCAGGCGGTCGCCCTCCATCTCGGGCGCCCCCTCCGCGACCGCGCGCATCTCCGCCATGCTGCCGTTGCAGTGGAGCGCCACGTCGATCCCGGCGGAGAACGCGGCCTCGGCGCGCGCCCGGAACGGGCCGGTCAGCGCGTGCATCGACAGGTCGTCGGTCATCAGCAGGCCGTCGAAGCCGATCGCGCCGCGGATCACGTCACCGACGACGCGGGCCGACTGCGTCGCCGGCCGCTCGGGATCGATCTGCGAGAACACCACGTGCGCGCTCATCGCCATCGGCAGGTCGGCGAGCGCCCGGAACGGCTGGAAGTCCTGGGCGCGCAGGGCATCGAGGCCGGCCTCGACCACCGGCAGGCCGTGGTGGCTGTCGCAGGCCGCGCGGCCGTGACCGGGGATGTGCTTCATCACCGGCAGGACGCCGCCCGCCATCAGTCCCTCGGCCACCGCGCGGCCGATCTCGGCCACCGCCTGCGGGCTCGACGCGTAGGCGCGGTCGCCGATGATGTCGTGCGCGCCCGCCTCGGGCACGTCGAGGACGGGGGCGCAGTCGACATTGATGCCGACCTCGGCGAGGTCGTGCGCCATCAGGCGGGCGCCGAGCCGCGCCATCGCCGCGGCCGCCCCGTCGAGGTGCCGGAACCGGCCGCCGGCCGGGTATTTCGGCCAGTGCGGCGGCCCCATGCGCTGCACCCGGCCGCCCTCCTGGTCGATCAGGATCGGCGCGTCGTCGCGCCCGATCGTGGCGCGGAGCGAGGCCGTCAGCGCGCGGACCTCGTCCGGCGTGCCGATGTTGCGCTTGAACAGGATGAAGCCCCAGGGCTGCACGCTGCGGAAGAACGCGGCCTCCTCCGCCGAGAGGGTGGTTCCGGCGCAGCCGAGGATCAGGGCACGGGATGTCATCGGGGACGGCTCGCGCGAGGCTTCTGGAACGATGGTGGAAACGTCTTCGGATCGTCGAATCGCGCAGGAAGGGTCCGATGGACCGCCCCTGGTCGGCAAGGCGAAACCGCGGGACGCAGGGACCTGGGCGCGCGATCCCGTCCCGCTGTTGCGGCCGTGGCTCAGGGGAACGCCGGAGCGGTCCCGTCCGCGGTCAAACGCGTGACGACGGGATGTTCGACGGCTCAGGTCTCAGCGTCTCAGTTCTTGGCGACGAAGCACTGCCCGCCGGCACCCTGAAGCTGGGTGCACAGGGTGGTCGCCTCGGCCTTGGCCAGCGGCCCAACGCGGACCCGGAAGATCGTCTTGCCGTTGACCTCGGCTTGGCGGATCAGTTCGGGTTTCCCGGAGAGCTGGCTGTACTTGCCCTGCATCTCCCGCAGCGCGACCTGCGCCTCGCGGGCGCTGGTGCGGACGCCGAGCTGGACCGAGAATCCGCCGACGGCGGCAGTGCTCACGGCGGCCGTGGTGACCGGCGCGTCCGACGGGGCCATGGCCTCGGGGGCGACCGAAGCCATGCGCTGGGGCGACTTGGCCTTCACCGGTGCCGGAGCGGCGACGACGGGCGCGCGCTCGGCCGCCTGCGGCGCCTGCTGCGTGGTGGTCTGCATCGGCATCTGCGGCGTTACCGCCGCCATCCGGCCGGGCCGGGTGCGGACGGGCGCGTCCTCGCCCGGCAGCGTCATGGTCGGGATCGGCGAGAGCGGCGGCACGGCCTCGGCCTGCGGCTCGCGCTGGGCCGGCGGGGGCGGCGTGTCGGGCTTCACCACGACCGTTCGGACCCGGCGCGGCTGGCCGAACGCATCCAGCGGCGCTGCGCCCGGGGTCACGCTGCCGGAGTCCGAAGCGCCCCGATCCTGTCCGCCCTTGTCCAGGCCCTGGGCCGCGCGGGCGGCCTGGGCCACGTCGAGGGGCTGCTCCTCGCGATTGACGATGCGGATCTGGCTGTCCTTGGCCTTGGGCTCGTAGATCTGCCGATTCTGATCGGGGATCTCGACGCCGTCGGCCACCTTCGGGGCCACCTT